>JBJMQW010000128.1:0-15409 GCA_045802495.1 Allostellaceae bacterium
AATCGAGAGCTTTGCAGAAGGCCGGGATACGGCAGATTTGAAGGCAGCCGAACAGCTCCTGATGACGCTGCAATAGTTTAGTTGCCGTCGCGTCCGAAAATCCGTCCGCGTCTCGCCGCGTCCAAAAGCCACCCGATCTCGGCTCCGCCGATTTCGTTAGTAATCGCCATTCTGAAGTTCCGCGAGATCGTTTTCGCAAAGGCCGCTCTGGTGAGCCGACGATCGGTCGCGAAATCCCCTCGGCGGCTCGCCATTCTTCAGAAGATTTCAGAATGCGCCCCAGGAATCTTAACCGGCCGCACGCCCATTCTCAGCGGTACTGAACTTGGGAGAAGCGACATGATCTCTGCAGCATTTCCGTACCAGAAGCAGCGGCGGCGAGTCCTCGGCAGCGAGATGGCGTATGTGGAGGCGGGACAGGGCGACCCAATTGTGTTGCTACACGGCAATCCGACCTCGTCATACCTCTGGCGCAACGTGTTGCCGCACCTACAGCCACGAGGCCGCTGCATCGCCCCCGACCTGATCGGCATGGGCGACTCCGACAAGCTGCCTCACAGTGGCCCCGGCTCCTATCGCTTCGTCGAGCACCGCCGCTACCTCGATGCCTTGCTCGAGACGCTGGATGTGCGCGATCGGGTTACCTTCGTCATCCATGACTGGGGTTCGGCCCTTGGCTTCGACTGGGCCAACCGCCACCGCGACGCCGTGAAAGGTATCGCGTACATGGAGGCGATCGTGGTGCCGCAGCGCTGGGACCACTGGGACAAGTTCGGAATGCGTGCAGCGTTGCAGGGACTGCGTTCCGCGGCCGGTGAGGAGATGGTCTTGCGCGACAACTTCTTCATCGAGCAGATCCTGCCGAAGGCCATCCTGCGCACCCTCTCCGCCGAGGAAATGGCGGCGTACCGACGGCCGTTTGCCGAGCCCGGCGAGGGTCGGCGGCCGACGCTGACCTGGCCCCGCCAGATCCCCGTCGAGGGCGAGCCCGCCGACGTCGTAGCGATCGTAGCCGCCTACGCGGACTGGCTCGCGACAAGCAGTGTGCCCAAGCTGTTCGTCAAGGCCGAGCCTGGTGGGATCCTCGCCAACGACGCGGATCTCAACGTCGTCCGCAGGTTCCCAGCGCAGACCGAGGTGACGGTCGCGGGGATCCATTACGTCCAGGAGGACTCGCCGGACGAAATCGGGCGGGCCATAGCCGGCTGGATGGAGATGTTGGGCTGACGGGGGCATGCGAGGCCACGATCGTGTGGCCTCGCAGATCATCATGGTTCTGATGCCTGACCGACGCGGTGATCGCGGCTGCCTGAGAATTGCCGCGAAGAGGGTTCCACATGCACAAGGTCAATTTCCGGAAGGTCGACGTAGACGGGGTCAACATCTTCTACCGCGAGGCGGGGTCGAAAGACGCGCCGGCGATACTGCTGCTGCACGGCTTCCCGAGCGCCGGGCATATGTTTCGCGACCTCATCCCACTGCTTGCCGACCGCTTCCGCCTCATCGCGCCCGATCTCCCCGGATTCGGCCAGTCGGACATGCCGGACCGCGGCACGTTCGCATACACATTCGACAATGTCGCACGTGTCATCGACCGTTTCACCGAGGTGATCGGCCTCGGTCGCTTTGCGATCTATGTGTTCGATTATGGAGCGCCGACGGGCTTCCGACTGGCGACATGGCAGCCGGATCGCGTCGCCGCCGTCATCTCGCAAAACGGCAATGCTTATGCTGAGGGGCTGAGCGACGCGTGGAAGCCCGTCCGGGTTTATTGGGAGGAGCCGACCCAAGCCAATCGTGATGCGTTGCGTGCCTTCTTGGCGCCCGAGATAACGGTTTGGCAATACACGCACGGCGTCACCGACCCGACGGCGGTGTCGCCGGACGGCTACTCGCTCGACAATTTCTACCTGGCCCGCCCTGGTGCGGACGAGGTGCAACTCGACCTGTTCGGCGACTACAAGACCAACGTCGCGCTATATCCCGCCTTTCAGGCGTATTTTCGCAAACACAAGCCGCGCTTTCTCGCGGCCTGGGGCAGGAACGACCCATTCTTCCTGCCGGCGGGCGCCGAGGCGTTCGCGCGCGATATCCCGAACGCCGTCGTCCATTTCTTCGACACCGGGCACTTTGCGCTTGAGACGCACGCCAGCGAGATCGCCACGGCGATCCGCGACTTCCTCGCACCCTGACGGACCCGGAGAATTCCCATGCGCGCGATCGTGTTGGACGGTGGCCGAAGGGCTCCCCGCTACGCGATTTGGCCAGAGGTTCTCTTGCGACCGCTCATAGCCTGGCTGTACCGCGGACTCGGCGCGGGCGTGGCTATCGGGATTATGGAGAGTTTGGCACGGCTCGGCCACCATGAAGCGGTCCGAGTGCCCTTTGTAACGTCGATCGTATTGACGCTGTTTGCATCCGAGAGCACGCCGGCACAACCCTATGCAGTGGTTACCGGACATTTGGTATCGTCCATAGCCGGGCTGGGCGCCCTCCTTTGTCTCGGGCCCGGCGACACCGCGGCAGCGCTCGGAGTCGGCGCCGCCGCGCTGCTGATGGTGGCATCACGGGCGTTACATCCGCCGGCCAGTTTAGATGCATTTATTATCGCCCAACTCGGCCTGCCGTGGTCTTGGATAGTCAACCCGGTGCTCATTGGTGCTGTGTTGCTGGCGGCCTTCTCGCGGCTCTGGGCGTCGGTTGGCCGGTATTTGTCGGTATAGGGCGTCACTGACGCAAAAAACGCAAGATTGGAGGTACCGGCTTTTGCGGCACTGGAGGTCCGCTGTCGGCGCAACATCGCCGTCGGCGCGCGTAATCGCGGAGACCGGATTCCAGCCCACAGCAGACGATCCGTCGGCACGTGTGGAAGGCCGGGCCTTGATAGCCTCCAGCTGCGCAATCGCGTCCGGGTTGAGAATTCTCGTAAACCGCGGCACTTATTTCTGTCCACTCGGCCGGTTCACCAGCATGAGCAGCGCGATCAACTGGAAGACGACGACACTAACGCTAGGGCAAGGCAGGGCCGGCGCCTGATCGTACAGCGATTTGCTGCGCCCGGGCGGTATCAGCGCGACGGCCGCTCCCCCGGCGATCACCTCCTTGATGATCGCGAGTTGCTGGCCCGAAATTTGTCGAAGCCGAACACCTCGCGTGGGGCGCGCTCCATCGTTGTCGACAGTGAAGTCCGGCGCGCTGGTCGGACATCATCGTTCCAGGGGAATTGCCTCACACCGCTGTCACAAGACCGACGAAAACCACTGGCCCCGTCGGCTGCTGCGTCGGAGAGCCGCCAACTGGCTCGACACTGATCGCCAGCGTTGCCCCGTCTCTCAGATCGGGCGGCACCGTGCCGAGCCTGAGTTCGCCGCCCGGCGGGATGACGCCCAGTGATCGTGGTCTTGTCGTACCGGGCGCAATGGCCCAGAGCTCGAATACACGGTCGCTGGGCGGCGTGGCCGTAGCTACCGCGCGCACCACTAGGCCCGAGCGGCCGGCGGTCGCGACCCAGTTCGCTTGATCCTGTTGCGGCGCATGGAGGATCGCGACAAAGCGCGGCCCTGGCGCTGGCGTCGTCGCAATCCAAAGAGCGAGCGCTGCGGCGGCGGCGGCAAGTCCCGCGGTCGACCAGCGCCATAGCGCAACGCGCTCCCAGAAGGGTGGTGCGGTCGGCTTTGACGTGGGTTTGGTTATCCGCGCTTCGATAGCCTCCCAGGTACCCGGAGGCGGCAGGGCCGGAGAGGCTAGTTCCGAGAGCGGATTGAGCTGTTCCTCCCAGAAGGTGACTGCGCGGCGCAACTCGATATTGGTCGTCAGTGCCTCCGCGACCTCGGTCGCATCCGGCTCGTCGAGCACACCGAGCACGTATTCGCCGGCCAGGACGTGGAGGTCCTCGGGGTTTTCAGGAATCATGGTTGGAGACACCTCCGCAACGAGAGCAGTCCCCTCCGGATCCAGCTTTTCACACTGCCGAGCGGCGCCTTGATGCGCTCGGCGATCTCCGAATGCGACATTCCGTGGACAAAGGCCAGCACGATGCAGCGCCGCTGCTCGCCGTCGAGCAGCCTGAGGCAGCGTTTGAGCGCGCTCGCTTCCGCAGCCGCATCTATCTTCTCGATGACGTCCGGATCGAGCACCGCGTCGCCGAGCGCCGGATCGTCTGTCAAGGTCTCGCGGCCGAGCTTGCGGACGGCGTCCAAGGCCCGGAAGCGGACGATGCCGGTGAGCCATGCCGCGCCGGCGCCGCGTTCGACGGAAAACGCGGGGGCATTCTGCCAGATTTGGACAAACGCCTCCTGCAGCACATCGGCGGCGATCTCCGGCCGCCGCACAATACGCAGCGCGATACCGAAGAGCCGGCGGGATTCGATCTCGTAGAGACGCTTCAGCGCCCCCTGGCTGCCGCGTCCCACTGCCTCGATCAGAATGTCGATGGAGGATAATGCCGTAGGCTGGCTATCCATGTTGGGAAATCACAGTGTGACACCGCACCGCTCTCAACTCTATTAAAGGAATTACCCGTTTGGCATGCAAACGGATGCATGAGCGCTGCATCCAATCGGTGCACCGGCGCGTAAGGCAGATGTTCGTCGCATTGGCCGAGGGCAAACCGAGGCCCGCGACGAGAGCGGAAAGGAGTTTTGTCATGAAGATCAAACTGCTCAGCTCTGCTGCCGTGATCGCTCTCGCGGTCGCCGGCGGTGCGATTGCCGCCGGCGAGCCGATGGTCGGCGGCGCGCCAATGTACGCCAATCGAAACATCATCCAAAACGCCGTGAACTCGAAGGACCACACCACCCTGGTCACGGCGGTCAAGGCCGGCGGGCTGGTCGAGACACTGCAAGGTGCGGGACCCTTCACGGTTTTCGCACCGACCAACGCGGCTTTTGCGGCGTTGCCGAGGGGAACGGTTGAGACATTACTAAAGCCCGAAAACAAAAGCACGCTCGGTAAGGTCCTAACTTACCATGTGGTAGCCGGCCGCCTCGACTCGCGGGCGCTCGACCAGCAGATCGCGATGGGCGGCGGCAGGGCGGTGCTCAAGACCGTGCAGGGCGAGCCCCTGACTGTCCAGGGAAACGGCAAAAACTTGATGGTGACCGACGAGAAGGGCGGCACGGCGCGTATCACGATCGCCGACGTCTATCAGAGCAACGGCGTCATTCAGGTCGTCGACAAAGTGTTGATGCCGAACTGATACCGGCGCTGGGCGGGGCGGCGGGTTTCGGCCGCCCCGCTTAGTTCCGTTTTGCAGAGGCAATGATGACAACCGATCGCCTCATCTACCGCCACCGCCTTTGGGTAAGGGTCACCCATTGGGTCAATGTCGTCTGTATGACGGTGCTGCTGGTGAGCGGGTTGCAGATCTTCAACGCACATCCGGCGCTCTATTGGGGCGAGGTCTCGAATTTCGGCCATCCGCTGATCGCGATCAGCGGCTTCCCGGACTGGGCGACCTTGCCCGGCAGCCAATGGCTGGCGATGGGCCGCCGGTGGCACTTCTTCTTTGCCTGGCTGTTTGTGGCCAATGGGTTGATTTATGCGCTGCTCACAATGTTGGGCGGACACCTTCGCCGAGATCTGCTGCCGTCGCGACAAGATCTGCGGCAGGTTGGTCTTTCCATCCGTCGACACCTGCGTCTGCGGTTTCCAAAGGGGGCCGAAGCAAAGCACTACAACGTCCTGCAGAAGCTGACCTATTTGGTGGTGATGTGCCTGCTCTGCCCCCTGATCGTCCTCGCCGGGTTTGCGATGTCGCCGCAGCTCGACGCCGGCTACCCCTGGCTGCTCTCGCTATTCGACGGCCGTCAGTCGGCGCGTACGATCCATTTTCTCTGCGCCTTCTCACTGTTTGTCTTCGCCGTTGTTCACCTCTTGATGGTTTTGGTCTCGGGTGTTTGGAACAACATCCGATCGATGATCACCGGCTGGTATGACATCGGAGAAGAACGTGGCTGATCTGAAGCAGTTGGGCCGCCGGCGCTTTCTCGCCCGCACCGCCGGCGGTCTTGGCGGCCTGCTGCTGGGCAGCTGCGACCGGCTTTCTCAAAACCTTGAGTTCACGGAACTCCTCAAAAGCGCCGAAGCGGTCACGCGCCTTGCTCAGCAAATGGTGACGGGCCGGAGCACACTCGCCCGCGAGTACACCGAGGCCGACCTTTCTTCCGAATTCCGCGCTAATGGGACGACCGAGCCGAGCGACCCCGATTACCAGCGTCTCGCGCAGAATGACTTTGCCGACTGGCGCCTCGAGGTCGGCGGTCTCGTCGAACGGGCGCGCAGCTTCTCGCTGGCGGAGCTCAAAGAGCTGCCGTCACGAACCCAGATCACACGGCACGACTGCGTCGAGGGCTGGAGCTGCATCGGCAAGTGGAGGGGCGCACGTCTGGGCGCACTGCTCGACCTCGCCGGGCCGCGTCCTGAGGCGCGCTATGTGATGTTCTATTGCGCCGACGCAATGAACCTCTCCGGCGACAGATACTACGAGAGCATCGATCTCGACGGCGCTTACCATGCGCAGACCATTCTCGCCTACGAGATGAACGACCGGACACTGCCAGTTGCGCACGGCGCGCCGCTGCGTCTGCGCTACGAACGTCAGCTCGGCTACAAGATGGCGAAATACGTCATGCGCATCGAGCTGGTCACTGACTTCGCGCAAATCGGTGACGGCAATGGCGGCTATTGGGAAGACCAGGGCTACGAGTGGTGGGCGGGGATTTGACCCGTTCTCTCTTCTGGTCGGACGGCAAGCCAACGCGCTTCACTGCCGCCCCAAGCAACATCTCTTCGCGGAATTGTACCCCGCGTTTGGGATCAATACGTGCACGAGCATGTTTGCCACTCGAGCCTGCGAGCGCACTGTCGTCGGATGGGGCTAGGGGCTCGGATACATGCGGGCCTTGATTGCCTCCAGCTGCGTAATCACGGCCGGATCGAGAATTCTTGTGAACCGCGGCACCTGCTTTCCCTTCCACTCGGCCGGTTTAAAGAACATGTGCAATGGGCGCAAATCGAAGAGGCCGCCATTCCGGTAAGCATAAGCCTCTTTGTATAGAGGCCGGTATACTTGCATGAAGGCATCTTCGGGCCGGCAATCACTTTCGGTATGATGGCCGACACCGTAAATATAATAGGCGTAGTTATTCAGCGGACCGTCAGGATCATGTTTGAAGTGGTAGTAATATCCGGGCTCGGGTAGCCTTGCTGGAGGCGGGATGTCGTACGCCATCCTGCTGTCCCTTTGGCTGTTCTATACGAACGACTCGGTCATCGCCGAGTAGACCAGCGTACGCAGATCCCGGCGCAAGGTCAGGCGCGCCTCGCTGCCGATCACCTGGGTCATGAACACGACCGTCAGCTCTTCCTTCGGGTCGATCCAGAAGGCGGTCGCCGCAGCGCCGCCCCAGAAATATTCGCCGGGCGAGCCGGGGAGGCGGGTCTTGGCCACGTTTACATTGACGCCGCAGCCGAGCGAAAAGCCGACCCCGGCATAGCCGGACTCGCTGAACATCCCCGGCAATGCCATGTCGGCGATTTCCCGGCCGTCGGGCAGGTAGTTGAGGCTGAACAGCGCAACCGTCTTGGGGCTGAGGATCTGCACGCCATCGATGGAGCCGCCGTTCAGCATCATGCGGCAGAAACGCAGATAGTCCTGCGCTGTCGAAACCAGGCCGCCGCCGCCCGATTCTAGCCGCGGCGGATTGGCATAGGTGCTCTCGCGGGCGTCGTCCTGCAGCTTCAGCCCGCCACCCTTGGTCTCCGGCTGATAACACGACGTGAAGCGTTCGGTCTTGTCCGGCGGCACCCAAAACGCAGTGTCCTTCATGCCCAGCGGCTCGAACAGCCGCGTGCGCAGGAACTCGCCGAAGCTGATACCGGACAATTTCTCGACGAGGTAGCCCAGCACGTCGATCGACACGGAATAGTTCCAGGCCGTTCCGGGCGAGAAATCGAGCGGGATTTGTGCCAGCTGGTCGATCATGCCCTGCAGCCCGCCGTCAGTCTGGCGGTCGACGACTTTGGCCTGGCGATAGGCGGCGTCCACAGCGGTGCGCATCATGAATCCGTAAGTCAGACCGGAGGTGTGGGTCGCGAGGTCGACGACCTTCATCGGCCGCAAAGTCGGCATCGTGATAAAGCTGGGCGGCGCGTCCGGCAGCAGCGACGGCATGCCGCTGGCGTAAACACCAAGGTTCTTCCATGCGGGAATGTAGTTGTGGACCGCGTCGTCGAGGCCGATCAGCCCTTCCTCGACCAGTATCATCAGCGCGACCGCGGTGATCGGCTTGGTCATCGAATAGATGCGGAAGATGGCGTCCTCGCGCATCGGTTTGCCGCACTCGATGTCCATGTGGCCGCACATGCTGGTATGGACGAGCTGGCCCTTGCGCCAGATAGAGGTCAGCATGCCGGGCAGATAGCCGCCATCGACGTAGCGGCGCTTCATCACTTCGTCGAGCCTTGCCAGCCGTGCCGACGACATGCCTACCGTTTCCGGCCGCATTACTGTCCTCCTCGGAAACCAAGTGTCCTGTCCCGGAACATACGGACACACGAAGCCGAAAGCGATCGGTTCGCGGTTGCTGCTTCCCTAATACCCCTGCGCCGGATCGACCCGGTTCAACAACGGACGGCCCGCTTCGAACCGCCGGATGTTGTCGAGGATGATCGGGGCGGCGGTGCGAGGGTGGGTCGCGGCGGCGACGTGCGGCGTCACGACGACGCGCGGATGGCGCCAGAATGGGTGGCCGGCGGGTAGCGGCTCGTCACGAAAAACATCGAGCACGGCGCCGGAAAGCTGACCCGAAGCAAGCGCCGCGAGCAGATCCTCTTCCACCAGGTGACCGCCGCGTGCGGCATTGACCAGCGCCGCTCCCCGCGGCAGCAGCGCCAAGGTGCCGGCGTTCAGGATAGCTTGCGTCCGATCGGTCAAGGGCAGCAGACAGACGAGAATCTCGCTGCGGCCGAGCAGCGCCGGCAATTCCGCCGCGCCGGCATAACAGGCCTTGCCGTTGAGCGTTTTGGGGCTGCGGCCCCACAGGGCGACATCGAAACCGAGCGCCGCGAGCTTGCGGCCGGCATCTTGGCCGAGGGCCCCGGCGCCAAGGATTCCTACCCGCCGCTCGGCCGCATTCTTCTGGTCGAGCTCGCGCCAGACCCCGGCGTCTTGCTGGGCCCGGTAGTCGAGATCCTGTCGGTGCAGGCGCAGCACCTGCAGGGCCACATATTCGCTCATCGCGTCGGTCATGTAGGGGTCTACCAGACGAACAAGCGGCACACTGGCCGGCAGCTCGGGGTCGCACAGGATGTGGTCGACCCCGGCGCCCAAAGAGAGGATCAGCTTGAGGTTCGGCAACGATGCCAACAGGCCGGGCTCGGGGCGCCAAACCAATGCGTAGTCGATCTCCGCCGGATCGCCCACCTCTGGCCAGATCCGCACGTCGAGCTCGGGCATCAACCGCGTGAGCTGCGGCTTCCAGCGCGCCTCGGAATCGATGGAGGAGCGGAACAGCAGCGCCATTAGGACACCTTCGGGGCAAGCGGTCGGGCTCTTGCCCTGGTTCATTAGCACAATCGCGCGATATGGCCACACTCTGGCCCCGTTCCTTCTCCATGACGGCGTCGCCGCCAACCGAGGAGGGCAGGCCGATGCGCTCGCTGTGGAGAAATCTGGCCTTGCAATGGCTCGGCGGGGACGCTTCGGAAGCGCTGACCGGCGATTCGACGGTGCTCGAATCATTGCCGGTCGGCGACACGGGGCAAACCACGCCTGTCTTCGACGTGCAACGCGAACCCGGAGTGTCGCACCGGGCAATGTTGATACCGGGCGATGTGGGTCGAACCAGCCCCGAATATTCCGCGGAAGAGGTTTTGCGCGCGACGCTTCCGAGCGATTATCTTTGTTGACCCAACCCCAGGAACCGGGCGGGAGAGGCTCATGAGCTACAAGGACCTGCTGGTTGTGCTGGATCCCGAGCCGGCGGCGCGCGGGCGCATCGACCTCGCCGCAGCGCTCGCCGAGCGTTTTGCGGCGCATCTCGTGGGTCTCTACCCGCTCCTCGTTCCCCAGCGCCCGCGCGAGCTCGGCTATTTCGACCCTGCTCTACTCGATCCGTTCTTCGAGAGTTTGCGGGAGCAGGCGCGCGCGGCAGCCGACGAGGTGCGCGAGCAGTTCGAGCACGTCGCTCGCCTGCGCGGTCTTTCCGCGGAATGGCGGCTCGTTCCCGAGGGTCCGGACGGCGACCCGGCTCTTCATGCCCGCTATGCCGATTTGACCATCCTTGGGCAGCTCGATCCCGATCGCGGTGAGACGGAGGGGCTGCGGCCGCGTCCGGAACAAGTCACTCTCGCCTCAGGACGACCGATACTGATCGTTCCCTATGCCGGGCGTTTCGAGAATGTCGGGCAACGGGTGGTAATCGCCTGGAACTCCGCACGTGAGGCGGCCCGCGCGGTCCATGATGCGATGCCCCTGCTGATCGCCGCCGAGGCCGTGACTGTGCTGACGATCGATCCGCGCGAAGGGCCGCAAGGACATGGCGAATTGCCAGGCGCCGACATCTCGCTGCATTTGGCGCGGCATGGCGTCAAGGCACAGGTCGAGCGCACCGTTTCGGCCGATCTTCCGGTCGGCGAGGTGCTCCTGTCGCGCCTCGCCGACCTCGGGGCCGATCTATTGGTAATGGGCGCCTATGGCCACTCGCGCATGCGCGAGCTGCTGCTCGGCGGCGCGACCCGCTCGCTGCTGCAGAGCATGACCGTCCCGGTGCTGATGTCGCACTAAGTGTGCGTTATCGGCCTAAGTGTGCGTTATCGGCGAAACGGGTGATCGAGAACGGCCCGCTGCTCCGGTGTCAGCGCTTGGTAGAGCGCCTGGACCGACGGTGTCGCCGCCTGCAGCCCCTCGAGCCGGGTCGACAGGAATTGTTGTCTGTGGGCCAGCCTCTCCAGCAGGGTCGAGTCGCTGCTCGGTTTGAGCGAGGCGCATAGCTGGCGCTCCTTCTGCTCCTCCGTCTGGGCGGCATTCTGCACCTTTTCCCATAACGGGCGCTGCTCGGCGGTCAGGTTGAGCTTCGCTTCGGTATAGGCCCGCATCGCCGCGCGCCATGCCAGCCGGTCCACGCACCGTTCCTGTGGGTCGCCGTGCATCCCATGGCGCATCATGCCCCGCCAGCCACGCATGCCCGGCCCAACCTCGCCGTGCATCCAATGGCCCGGTTCGCCACGATGATCGCCGCCCCAATGCTCACCCCCCGGCTCCGCCTGCGCCTGCTGGACCTCTTCGCCGGGAGCCGAGCGGGCGATGATCGGAGCCGCGATGGCGCCCGTGGCAGCCAGCGCGGCGGCAAGCAACGTCTTTCTCACAGAAGATCTCCGTCAGGTTTGGGCTCTGAATAAGGAGCCACAATCAACGACAAAGTCTTGCGCGAGGGCTCCGAGCATAGATATGCAGACTCGCGCAAAATAATCCCCGCACGGTGATGAGACGCTATGTTTAGCAGTAACGCGGTCATCCGTTGCAGGTCCCTCCGGGAACGGCGCTCGGCAGTCTCACACAATGGACATGCGTCACCCCATCGGAAAACCGATCTGCTCAAAAAATCGGCTGGACAGGTGACGATAGGTTGAATAACCTATTCCTTAAGAGCGTTTAGTCGGCCTTCTACCGGTAAAAGAAAAGAACCGGGTCGGCCGTCGATGACGGCGGGGATCGGGGCACTCGGCGGAGTTGCCCAATCGGTCTTCGGAATTGGGAAGCTCCACTCGCGGCCTCGCTGGCCCTCGGCCAGTACGGGCTGCGTACGGGACGGGAGGAACTGGCTGTGGAGGCAAGCGCCGCGCCAGACCAGACCATGTTCGTTGGCCATGGCGGTCGGGGATTACGCATCCTGCTCGTCTGGGGGGTACGCTTCATCGGCGAATGTCTAGTCGAACTCCTCGAACGCGACCCCTTGGTGTCGGTTGTAGGGCTGTTTTCAGATCTCTCCGAGGCAGTGGCACTCGGCGCGACTTTGCAGGTGGACGTCATACTGGTGGACGGGAGAATGGCCGAGGGTGCTGCCGCTGTTAGGCGCGCCCTCGATATAGTCCCGGGAATGCGGATTGTTGTCTCCGGGGTAAGGGAAACAGAAGACGATATTGTCGCCTGGGCGGAGGCAGGGGTGATCGGTTACATCCCGAGGACCACACCGCTGGGCGATTTCGTGCGCTTGATCATGGATATTCATAGTGGCGAGCAGATCTGTTCGGGCCGCGTGGCCGCAGGGTTGCTGCGGCGCATCGCTCATACCGCCAATGCAGGCACTCGCCGCAATGGGTTGATCGCAACACCTGCGCTCACCAGACGCGAACGCCAAGCTGCCGAATTGATCAAAAGCGGGCTCAGCGACAAGGAAATCGCCCGTCGGTTGAACATCAGCCTTGCGACCACCAAGTCACACGTCCATAATTTGCTCGGGAAATTGAACGCGCGGCGTCGAAGCGAGGTGGCCACCCACTTGCGTAGCCACCTTTAGTATTCCGCTAAGGTCGATAGAGGCTGTGCGCCGCGCCCGAGCATCAGATGCCGCCGCGGGTGCGGGCGATTTCGGCCTGTGCGACTTGCGGAGGGATCAGCCAAGCGTAGAACGAATCGCGCTGAAAGTTCTTGGAGACGCTGACGCTGCTCGCCCAACTCGTCAAATCGACAATCTTGACGTAGACCTGCTGCCCGGGGACGAGGGCGATGTTTGTGTCCTGGTTGAAGTCTCTCGCCCAGCTCTGTGGTGCGATGTGATATTCCCCAGGGGGTACGTCCCGATAAAACGCGCCGCCGTTTTCAACGGAGCCGAAATAGGCGCCGTTGACCTCGACATTGGCCAGATTGAGGCTCTCCGAGGGCAGCCAGGTGCGATAGAACCAGATCCGGGCCTGGCCGGCCGGAACTGGCGGTGTGACCTCGACTTGCGCTGTCCCCGGCGGGTGCGCGCACCCCGCCGCGATCAGCAGCACGCCGCTCGCCCACCGCAGCCATCTCCGCGGTCGCGGAGCGCGATTTTCTGTCATGGCATTCTCCTTTCCCTCTCGCGCGGTGTGCCCAAACCCTGATGCGGCACTCTGACGATTTTCTCGCAGCGGTGGATATGTGACAACCGGTGGGGGTATCAAGTTCCAATGAACCGAAGGCAACGCCGCGCTGAGGCCCGGCTCGGGAAGCCGGCGCGCTCGGTGGGTAGCTCGGCGGCGCTGATCGTCGGATGGTTCAACGCAGCGCTCGCCCATCAGCGCGCAGGACGCCCGGCGGATGCCGAGCGGGTCTGCCGTGAGATCCTGTCCGTCGACCCCGGTCATGCGCAAACCCTTCATCTTCTCGGATTGATAGAGCATCAGCGCGGCCGCTCCGAAGACGCGATCGAGCACCTGCGCAGGGCGATCGAGCGAAACGGGCGGGACCCCGCCTTTCACCACAATTTGGGCAACATCCTCAGAGCACGGGATCGGGCCGCCGAGGCGATCGCGTGCTACGAACGGGCACTGACCCTGGCTCCGGGCTCGGTCGACACTCTCTACAACCTGGGCAACACATGTCAGGATCTGGGTCAGCCGGGGCGGGCGGTCAGCTGTTTCGAACAGGCGCTGCTTATCAGACCTGATGCGGTGGAATTGCACAGCAATCTCGGAACGGCGCTCCAGGACCTCGGCCGGCCCGACGAAGCGATTGCCTGCTACCGCAAGGCGTTGACGCTGCGCCCGGATGCCGCCGAGATCCTCGACAATCTCGCCGGCGCGTTGCGGGCACAAGGCCAGTTGGACGAGGCCCAAGCCTGCTACGAGCATGCCCTCTCGCTGCGGCCAAATCGCATCGAAAGCCGGATCGGTCTGGGTGTCGTGCTCCGCGACCAAGACCGAATCGAAGAGGCAGTGGCCTGTTACGAGCGGGTTCTGGCGCTGATCCCCGACCACCCCGAGACGCTCAATAATCTCGGTGTCGCGCTCGTCGATCTTGATCGGCTGGAAGAAGCGATCATGCAGTACGAACGGGCGCTGGTTCTGCTGCCGGCCGCCGAGACGCACAATAATCTGGGCATTGCGCTGGAGCGCCACGGGCGCCACGCCGAAGCGTTCGCCTGCTATGAGCGTGCGCTCGCCATTAAGCCTGATTATGCGGAAGCGCACTTCAATCGAGCGCATGCTCTGCTGGCCACCGGACAGCTGGACGAGGGCTGGCAGGAATACGAGTGGCGATTTGCCGTCGCCCAATACGACCGCAATTTCAAACAGCCGCTGTGGTCCGGCGAGCTTCTCGCCGGGGGGAGCATCTTGATCCACGCCGAGCAAGGATTCGGCGACACGCTGCAGTTCCTCCGCTATGTCCCCCTTGTTGCGAAGCGCGGCGGCCGGGTGGTACTGGAGGTGCCGGAGCCAATAGTCCGGCTTGCCCACACTGTCGCCGGCGTATCCGAGGTAGTTGCCGCCGGCGCTCCGCTGCCGGCTTTCGACTGCCATTGCCCGTTGCTGAGCTTGCCGCGGGTCTTCAAGACAAATTTGGCGACGATCCCCAACACGGTGCCCTATCTGAGCGCCCCGGGAGAGGCGCCGGCGGCCTGGACCGAGCAAATTACGGGAGCGTCCGGTCTCAGGGTCGGGATCGTCTGGGCTGGCACTACGGTGGGCGCGATCGATCTGCGGCTATTGCAACCGTTATGGGAAGTTCCCGGCATCAGCTGGTTCAGTCTGCAGGTCGGCGACCGATCCGGCGACATCTCACCGCTCGACGGCGTGAAGATCGCCGACCTTTCGCCCTGGCTCTCAGATTTCGCGGAGACTTCGGTAGCGGTCTCTCATCTGGATCTGGTGATCAGCGTCGACACCTCGGTCGCACATCTGGCAGGCGCGCTCGGGCGACCAATGTGGCTCTTGCTGCCGAAAGCGTCGGAATGGCGGTGGCTGCTCGAGCGAGGGGACAGCCCGTGGTACCCGACGGCGCGACTCTTCCGCCAAAGGAATGCGGGCGATTGGCTCGGCGTGGCGCACGAGGCGGCGGCGGCGCTCGCGGAGCTAAATCGCGACGTGGGCCGGCTAACGCGGTAGCGCCCTATAGCGCAGCGCCGAGAGACGAGCTAAATCCGGGGATGCAGCCTCAAACGTTTTGCAGGCAGAAATGCGCTCTCTTCTTGTGATTGCGATCCTGGCCCTTGCAGCCTGCACTGAATCCTCGATCAGCCGGATCGACAGCCGGACCTTCAAAATTGAGAGTGCCGGCATTCCCGGCGGTTCGGACGCGCCGAACCGGCGCTTGGCGGAACGCGCGTGTCCAGGCGGCTACCGGGTCATGGATCGGACGGTTCATCAGGGCACGCCTGATCGAGCCCGTGACGAGCCCGGCATCTTCACCAATTGGACGATTCGCTGCCTCTAAGCGCGCCGG
>JBJMQW010000129.1:0-19597 GCA_045802495.1 Allostellaceae bacterium
CAGAGTGGCGACCGGAAGGACGAGGTGCCGAATGCGGTCGACTGCGCCGCCACCGCCCGCACTGGCGATCCCGCTCGCCGGCAGCCAGCCGAGTTCCACTGCAAACAGCAGCATCAGGAGCAATGCCAGCCAAAAGCTCGGCATCGAGATGCCGGCGAAGGACAGGAGATTGATGGCGGCGTCGAGCCGTGAGCCGGGGCGCCGCGCGGCCGCGATCCCCAGAGCAAGCGCTGCCGAGAAGGCCAGTGCAAAGCTCGCTCCCATCAGCAATAGCGAGTTGACGAGACGAGGCAATAGGACGACCAGCACAGGCGCGGCAAACAGGCGCGAGTAGCCGAGCTCGCCGGCAAGCGCCGCGCCAGCCCAGGCAAAGTACCGGTCGATCAGTGGCCGGTCGAGGCCGTAGAGAGCTTTGAGCCGTGCAATGTCAGCGGCGCTCGTCCGCGGATCCGCGGCCCGCATCAGGTCGATCGGATCTCCTGGCATCAATCCGATAAGCGCGTAGATGACGAACGACATCAGCGCCAGAACAGCGATGATCTCGACAAGCCGGATCGCCGTGAAGCGGATCATCCGAGGGGACGGTCAGATCCTCACACCGACCTTCCCCTGCGGTGAAGCGAAGGGGGCGGCTCCGAAACACCCTGGCCCCGCTCGCAAGGCGAGGAGCGAGCCGGCATCCGTGGCGTTCAGAGAGATTCCTTCATGGCTCGACTGTCCAATCGGTGATCCACAATGTCGTTGGATATTGGTTTCCGGTTGGCTGCACGCCGGACAGCCACTTCGGCAACACAAATACCGAGGAACGAAAATAGAGCGGCAGCGACGGCAGCTTGGTTGCGTAAAGGCGCTGCGCTTCGGCCCACAGGGAGCGACGTTTCTCGCGGTCGAGCTCACTCTCGAGCGCATCGATAACCCGGTCCATCTCGGGGTTGCTGAAGCCGGGCAAATTCTGACCGGCAAAGGCATTGTCCGGTCCGGGAATCTCGCTCGAATGAAGGATCGAGCGCGGCACGTTTTCGGGAGAGCTGATCCATGCATACATTGCCAGCTGAAACCGGCGGTGCGTCAGCGTCTCACCGAACAGGACGCGCGCCGGTTCGTTCCGAATGCGGGCTTCGACCCCGATCCGCCGCCATTGGCTTTGCAGCACTTGCTCGACGAGCTCTCGCGAACGATTGCCGGCCGTGGTCGTCAGCTCGAGCGTCAAGCTATTGCCGTTCGCGTCGATCCTCGGCCCCTTCGGTTGCGCAATCCAGCCCGCTGCTTCGAGCAGAGCCGAGGCGCGCTCGGGGTCATACCGATAATGTGGGATGTCGGTGGTGTATCCGCGGTCCAGGGGACTGAGAAAGCTGTCGGCTACCGGTTCCCGCCCGGCAAACAATTGGCGGCTGATCGCTTCCCGGTCGATCCCCAGAATCAACGCTTCGCGTACCCTCCGGTCGGCAAGAGCCGGGACGTCCAGATTGCAATCGACGTGCTCATAGGCAAGGCTCGGCTTGTAGAGGATTCGAAAGCTGTCGGGATGGCGCTTCTCGAATGCGACCGCTTCCTCGAGGGGGAAACCGAGCTCGCCGGCCACCATGTCGATTGTCCCCGAGAGAAGGTTCGCTTCCAGCGCCGCCGTGTTCTCGATTGTCCGCACGGTGACTCGTCTCAATCGGGGCTTCGGGCCGTGCCAGTACGGGTTGGGCTCAAGTAAAATGTGCGAGCCCGGGGCCACCTCGCCGATCCGGAAGGGCCCATTATAGAGACCGGGTTTCGTGGGTTCGGTATCGTAGAGGGTACGCACTCTGTACTGCGCGGGATCCCCGAACCGCTCCTTTTCGAGATGTGCGGGAAGCAAGACGAAGTCGTTAATCGCCGCATAATCGAAGGTCAGCTTATTTATATGGAGGGTGAAGGTCTTGTTGTCCTTGACCGTGACGGCGGAGATTCTCCGGTAGAGTTCGGCGTTGCTGACGGCGCTGGAGGGATTCCGCCCAACCTCGTAAGTAAAAAGCACATCCTCGGTCGTCACCGGCACACCATCGCCCCAGCTCGCGTCGGGGCGGATTGTGAAGGTGATGTCAATCCCTTTCTTGCCATCCGGTAGATTGACCGGAACCGCGTCGCCTGTTTCGATCGATGGAACATTGACGCAAAGAAGACATACGAGCTTCCAGCTGGCGTCGTAGACCGTGAACGGTTGTAAAACCGCGCCGAGCACATAGCTTTTCGCTGCCATCGTCTCGATATTTGGGTTCAGGGTCGAAGGGAACTGGGTGATGCCGATGGTCAGCTCGTCCCTGGCCGCAACGGCCTGCGAAAAGAGCAGCCAAGCGCAGCAAACAGCAGCGCCATCGCGGATTCCCCGCCTGAATCTCAAATCTCTCCGATTGTTCTCGCTTATTCGGTTCTTCAAATTCATATTAAGCTACCTTTGCGCTTGCAAAGAGATTGGTGGCGCTCTAATTTTTATGACCGGACAGACACAGCACGCGGTGAAAGACCGCAGGAAAACAAGGCCGCGCTACGACATCGTCACCCGCCCGGAAGCGCACTACCACAGAGGAGTGTTTGTTCGTCGCGCCTCCGCAAGCGGAAAAAGCTCCAAATATCCGTCCTCAGTAGCCGACACGTCGAATCCCCCAACCGACAAAGAGGATCAGAGAATGAAGCATCTCATGACAGGAGTCGCCATCGTTGCGGCGCTCGCGTTCTGTGCGCCCGCGTCGGCGCAGCCGGCCAGTCCATCGGGCGGAAACGCAATGGGTATGCCGGGTCCGAATCCCGGCGGGCCGGGCTTGACGCCGTACACAACAGGTCCGGCGCGGCCCGCCGCGGCGCCGGCGCCGATGGCGCCTCCGCCCCCTGCGGCGTCGATGCCACCCATGACCTCCGATACCAGCTCGGCAACGCCTCCGAAACATCGCCATGCGCGCACCTCGCACGGCAAGATGGCGGGGCATCACGCCACGCGTCATGGTAAAGGTCCGCAACTGACCGGAAGCACAGCCAATCAGCTGAACCGGGAAGAACTCGCCCGTCTTCAGGCGGGTAATTTCTCGAACCCCCCGGCACCTCCGGCGCCTCCCGCACCTCGCACAGCACCGCCTCCCACCGGAAGCGGCCGGATGCCCGGAGGTGGCCAAAAGGTAAATTAATCGCGGATATCGCCTCGCCAAACAGACGGATAAACTTCCCCGATCCGTTCCTCCCGTCCGGCCGTCGATATGGACCTTTGCCGGGCGTTGGCGTTGGCACCCGTTCACGACCGTCGGGCGGCGCGGACTCGGCCCGAAAAGCTGCTCGACGACAGTGCGAAGAAAGGGGCAAAAGCCCCTTTCTTTCAGCTCGTTCGTGTGACGGTTGCGCTCAAATGTTCGTTACCAGTTTACGTTGCTTGGCTACCCGCTCCATCTCCTTGAGCAGATCGTGGAGAGCCTGGTCGGCGATGTAGGCCATCTTGGCGAAGGCGCGCAGAAAACTGTCGGTACGCGGCAGTTGGAAAAGTGTCTCGTCGCCGTCTTTGGCTTTGGTCGCGCTGATCAGCACGACGTTATCGAACGGTTGGAGCATCAACTCTTCAAGCGAGCTGCCAGGACCCGTCACATATTCGACCACGCGGCAACGCTCTGAGGCACGAGCCTCCTGCAGGATCGTCATTCGGTAAGCGGCTCGTGTCGTCGCTGCCTCGATCAGCGCGCGCGCAAAGGGCCGCAAGAACGTCTCGTCGAAGCCGAGTATCGCCGTCGGGCGCTCATCGCTCACCGCAGAGCGCATTTCGAGGGCAGTCCAAAGGGAGGCGCGCCCATCGAAATAATCTGCCGAAGCAAGGTCGAGGTTGATCGAATCGATCGGCATCGGCGGCGCAATCGACCGAGGCGACAAAAACGCAAAACAGGCCGGCTCCCGCTTTAGCGAGATATTCGTCGTCGCTTCAAGGTTTCGGTCGGTGATCGCGGGGGTGTCAGCCATAGCAGACCTCAACTCGGAGGCGGTGCATCGCGATCTACCTCTCTTTCAGGGCCGCGAGCTCAAGATAACAGCCGTAATCACTACGTGGATAGTCGGCCGGAGCCGAGCTTGTCAAAGTGAAACCTGATCGCGAAAGCAATCTGCGGCCATTAGCCGCGAGCGTCAACCATCCCTTGCTTAACGATGATCTTGCTTGCGAAGCAAACTCAATCAAAAGGCCGCCACAAATTCTTGAGGCGAATCGGCAAGTTTGCCCAGCCCTCGGGCCGCACCGATTCAAGCGGCCGCGATCTCGGCTTTGCTCCGATCCGCCGGGTTTCGTCCGATAACCCCCTGATGCGCTGGCGGCGTTACGCCGGTTGAGCGCGAGCGCGCCGGAGCCGCGCAAATGCTCGGTGACGGTTATGCCGAACTGGTGCATCCTTATCCTGAGCGCATAGCCGCATTGGCCGATGTCAAGCGGATTGCTCACCACAATGCCCATTAGCTGTTCGGTTTCGGCCATAAGGGAGGGGTGCATGAGCGAACGATACGAAGATCCGGCCTTTGCCCCCGAGCAAGACGCGCCGATCCCCTACATGCAGCGGATCCGCGACTATTATCAGGCGCTGGGCTATGGCACGCCCTACCGGTGGGCGCATTACGCCGAAGTACCGTTCCGGCCGCTGGCAAAGCGTCTTGCCGAGTGCCGAGTTGCTCTAATCACGACGGCGGCGCCGTATCAGCCCGGCAAGGGCGACCAAGGGCCTGGGGCACCCTATAATGCTGCGGCCAAGTTCTACAGGGTCTATTCCGGCAACGCTGCCGGCGATCATGACCCGCGCATTTCCCATGTCGCGATCGACCGCGCGCACACTACCGCCGAGGACAGCAACACATGGTTTCCTCTGCCGGAATTACGGCGCTGCGCCGCAGCGGGGCTGATCGGAGAAGTGGCGCCGCGCTTTCATGGCGCGCCGACTAACCGCAGCCAGCGCGCGACAATCGAGCGGGACTGCCCGGAACTGCTCGCACGGTGCCGCGCCGATGGCGTAGAAACCGCAGTTCTCGTCGCCAATTGACCGGTATGCCACCAGACCGTGAGTCTGGCCGCTCGGCATTTGGAAGAGAACGGCATCGCCACCGTCGTGATGGGGTGCGCCAAGGACATCGTCGAATATTGCGGCGTGCCACGTTTTCTGTTTAGTGATTTTCCGCTGGGCAATGCGGCGGGGCGTCCCAAGGACCCGGCATCGCAGGCCTTCACATTGCGGCTCGCTTTGCGGCTTCTAGAAGCGGCTCCCGCTGCTAGAACCACAGTGCAGTCGCCGCTGCAATGGAGCGAGGACCCGGCGTGGAAGCTCGACTATTCCAATATCGATCGGCTTTCTCCGCAAGAGATCGCGCAACGACGCGAGGAGTTCGACCGGCAAAAGGAGATGGCAAGAAGCATACGCGAGCGGTCCACCAAGGCCCAATAATAGCTTCCACGACGACCTTCGCGAAAGAGAGGCGCAGCGACGCGAAGGGGCGGCATGAGCGTCGATCCGACCACGAACAGGCCGGCTGCGAAAAATTTGCAAATTGTCGAGAAACTTTCGGCTGATTTCGCATCTGTTGGATCGAACATTGTGCGTGGTGACGATGGTCGTGTGAGGGCTGCGTTGAAATCGCCGCCGCTCGATATTTCCTTTGAACGTGCGGGAATAGTGCAGTAGCCTTTGGTCTGGAGAATTCAACTACCGCGAATGTTTAGGGCGGGAGCAGCCTTTCCCTTTGTGCCGGAAAGGCCCATGCAGCTGAGGGGAAGGCGACATGGAGGGCAATATGGTCTTGCAGAAAACTTCGATCGCGTTTTTCGCGACTATCGTCCTCGCCATTGTCACGGGGCTGGGAGTCTCTTTCCCGGCCGCTGCTGAGACCCCCGCTCAATTCGTCTACCGGGTAAACCATTCGGTTTTTGGCGACATCGGAACCTACACCAATACGATCGAGCCGAACCGCGACATCACCACCGTTCAAACTCAAGCGCATTTCGAAGTGAAGATGCTCGGAGTGCGGATGTACCGCGAGGATGCCGAACGCACCGAGCGGTGGCAGGGGAATCGCCTCGTTTCGTTCCGCGGCGTGACCGACAAGGGCGACGGCCCGGCCGAGGTGAAAGGCGAAGCGCGGGGCAACAGCTTTGTCATCAGCTCACCGCAGGGCACCGTCACCGCCCCGGCGTCGGTTCATCCGGCAAACCCGTGGTCGGCGAACTTCCTGCGTTCCAACACGATGATGCGTCCGGATTCGGGGAAGATCGAGCAGGTACGGATCGGCGCCGGACACGAGACTGCCGTCAAGATCGACGGCGCCACCATCCCTGTGGTCAAATACGAGGTCGATGGCAGCACGAAATACGTGGTTTGGATTGATGGCCGTGGCGTGCCCGTCATGTTCTTTGTCGATGACGACACCGGCAAGGTTACCTTCACCTTGGCCAAATGCGTCGGGTGCGACGCCGTCGTCTCCCAGCTGGAAAAGCGATAACCGTCCTCCTCCGACGCTCCGCCCTGAAGAAAGGGACGGGGTGAAACCGCCTCATGTATGATGGCGGCGTGATCGGGGCTGTCGTCGACGTCGCCATTCGCGACCGTGCGGCGCGGTGGCTGGGTCGGGCGAACGTCAGATTGCCGACCTTTGCCGAGCTTGCCCACCCGCACACCATTCGGGAAGCGCGAGTCGCGCCGCTTCGCGCCGCCGAGCCGGATCGCCCGCATCCGGCCAATCTCTTTCGCGTGCACTGGTACAATGACCAAACCCGCACCGGGTTCGCTGCAACCCCGCCGCACCTCCTCCTCACGTCGGAGCTGACCGGGGTTCGTCCCCTGATCGTCGTTGCCCTCGGCTGCTTTTTTCCACTGATCAAAGCCCACAAGGTGCTGGCGGCATATGGCTGCCTTACTCCGCGTCTGGTCACCGGGCGGTTCGACCCTGGGCGCCACAAGGCAGTCTGGCCTTCGACCGGCAACTTTTGCCGCGGGGGGATCGCGATCTCCCGCATCCTCGGTTGCCGCGGCGTCGCCGTGCTGCCGGCGGGGATGAGCCAGGAACGGTTTGACTGGCTTCATGCATGGGTTACCCGGCCCGAAGACGTGATTCGAACCCCCGGCTCCGAAAGCAACGTCAAGGAGATCTACGACAAATGCGCCGAGCTCGCGCGCGAGCCCGTCAATGTGATCCTCAATCAATTTGCCGAGTTCGGTAATTATGTCGTGCACTACGCCTGCACCGGGCCAGCGTTGGTTCGCGTCTTCGAAGCGCTTCGGGCGCAGCGGCCGAGCCTTCGCTTGGCTGCCTTTGTCGCGGCTTCCGGCTCGTCCGGGACCCTGGCCGCGGGCGATTGCCTGAAGGAAGAGTTCGGTGCCCGCATCGCTGCCGTCGAAGCCAGCGAGTGCCCAACCTTGCTGCGCAACGGCTTTGGCGAGCACAACATCCAAGGCATCGGCGACAAGCACGTGCCCTACATCCACAATGTGATGAACACTGACATTGTGGTCGGCGTGTCGGACCGCAGCACCGGGGCGCTCGACCAGCTCTTCAACAGCGAAATCGGGCAAACCTACCTGTCGGACCGCCGGCATCTCGACCCGGAAACGAATGCGGGGCTCAAGCTTCTCGGTCTCTCCGGCATCGCCAATGTGATCGCAGCGATCAAGGTGGCAAAGCATCTGGAGCTCGGTGAAGACGACGCCTTGTTCACCGTCGCGACCGACAGCGCCGCCCTCTACGAAAGTGAGAGGCGGAAATTTCTGGAAGCGAATTTCCCGAACGGCTTTGACGTGGTGAACGCAGGCGAGATTTTTGGGCAGCACCTGCTCGGCGCCGCCGACAACGACGTTCTCGAATTGACGCATGCCGAGCGCTCGCGAATATTCAATCTCGGCTACTACACCTGGGTCGAACAGCAGGGCGTGCCGCTTGGCGAGTTCGAGTTGCGCCGCAGCCAGAGATTTTGGAAGGAGCTGCGCCAAATCGCGTCAATCTGGGACGAGTTGATCACGGAGTTCAACGCGAGAGCCGGCTTCGGAGAGGATTCTTGACGGGCGAATACGCCGAACTCTTGCGCCGCACCAGAGCGCGCGACCGCAGCCTGCGGGAGAAGGTGATGTCGCTCGAAGACGCGGCCGCGCTCATTCCCGACGGTGCCTCGGTCGGGATCGGCGGCAGCACATTGTCGCGCACCCCAATGGCGTTGATCTGGGCGCTGATCCGCGCCGGCCGCAAAGACCTGTCCTGTGCCCGCGGCATCACTTCGAGCGAAGGGGAGCTGCTTCTTGCTTCCGGAGCGAGCCGCCAAATTCTGACCAGCTGGTTTAGCCTGGGGATCGTCTGGGGGGTGTCGCGCGTAATGCGGCTCTATACGGAAACTGGACGCGCACGCTTCGAGGAATGGAGCCATATGGCGGTTGGCCTGCGCTTCCGCGCCGGGGCGATGGGCGTGCCGTTTCTGCCGATGCGTTCGATGATGGGCTCCGACGTCATCGAACGACTCTCCGACACGCGGCAAATCGATTGCCCGTTCACTGGCGAGAAGCTGGTGCTGGTTCCGGCGCTGAACCCGGATTTCGCCCTGATCCACGTGCAGCGATGCGATTCCTATGGCAACGCGCAGATCGACGGGCTGCCGTTTATGGACCTCGATCTCGCGATGGCGGCGAACCGGGTGATCCTGACCACTGAGCGCATCATATCGAACGACCAGATCCGCCGCACACCCGATCAGACGAAAATCCCGTTCATGGCGGTCGAAGCGGTCGTCGAAGCGCCGTTCGGCTCGGCGCCGCACGAGTGCTATGGCCTTTACGAGCCTCTCTTCAGGCACCTTGACGGATATGCAGAGCAGATCAGGCGGGACCCGGAAGCCGGCATCCGGACCTATCTCGACCGCCACTTCTACGGCCCGAAATCGTGGACCGAATATCTCGAATTGCTTGGCCTCGACGAGTTGCTGGACGCGCGCCGCCGCGGGATGAGCATCTATGACGATTAGCGCGGCAACTCACACCGGAAGCGAGCTGCTCGCAGTGATGAGTGCTCGGCTGCTGGCAGACGGCCAGGTCGTCTTTGCCGGTGTCGGCATCCCCCTATTGGCCGCGACCCTGGCGCAAAGGCTGCACGCCCCGGGACTTACCATCCTGTTCGAGGGAGGGACCATCGGCGCCTTTGTCGAGCCCGGCAAATTGCCGCCCTCGACCAACGAGCAGCGCTGCACGCGGCGCGCCAACATGGTGCTGGGCAGCACCGATGTGCTGCTCTTGCTGCAGCGCGGCTATGTCGATATCGGCTTTATGGGGGGCGCGCAGATCGACCGATACGGCAATTTGAACAGCTCGTTCATCGGCAATCCCGAGAGCCCGGCGACACGGCTGCCCGGCACCGGCGGTGGCAACGACATAGCCAGCCTCACGCAGATGATCGTTGCGATGAAACACGAAAAGAGGCGGTTCGTGGAGCGGGTGGACTATATTACGAGCCCCGGTTTCCTCGTGGGCGGCGATACCCGCCGCAGTAGCGGGCTGATCACCGGCGGCATGTATCGGGTCGTCACCGACCTCGGCATTTTCGGGTTCGAGGAGCATTCGAAACGGATGCAGCTGTTGGCGCTCCATCCCGGCGTCACCGCCGATCACGTCCAGGCAAACACCGGTTTTGAGCTGCTGGTCGCGCCCGATCTCGAAGTAACCGAGCCGCCGACCGAAGAGGAGTTGCGGGTATTGCGTCATCTCGACCCCGACCGGCTTTACACGGCCTGAAGAAGATCGCCATGACGATCTTCTCAAACACCTTCGGCCTCGCGATACGGAACTTCACGACCCATCCCGAAATGCCCGATCCGCAGGCGCTGATCGCCTATGCCGTCAAGGCCGAGGAGCTCGGGTTCGATTCCGTCTGGGTATGGGACCACATCTTTCTCGGGGTCGACCCGCCCTTTCCGGTGCTCGACTCGCTGACCTTGTTGGCCGCGGTGGCGGCGCGCACACAGCGCATCAAGCTCGGCACCGGCGTGCTGGTATTGCCGCTGCGCAACCCGGTGGTGCTGGCGAAAGAGCTGTCTAGTCTCGATCTCATTGCCGGAGGGCGGTTGCTGCTCGGAATGGCTTCGGGCTGGTACAGACGCGAATTCGATGCGGTCGGCGTGCCGTTCAAGGAGCGCGGCCGGATAATGGACCGAAACCTCGAGATCCTGCGCCGGTTATGGACCGAGGAGCAGGTCGATGGTGAATACCCGCCGCATCAGTTGCGCGGCTCCAACATGTCACCCAAGCCACCCAGGCTGCCGGTAATGCTGATCGGCGGTTACGTCGAACGCGTTCTCAAGCGGGCGGCGCTCAACGGCGGGTGGCTGACGTATTTCTATACCCCGGCCGGCTTTGCGAGATCCTGGGCGAAAGTACGCGCTTTTGCCGAACAGGCGGGGCGAGATCCGGCGGCATTGCTCAACGCCAATCAGCTGCCGATCTACGTCGGCAGCTCCCGCGAGGCGGTCGAAGCGCCGATGCTGGAGTGGCTCGGCCAGGAGTGGGACTATGCGGCGTGGAGCGACTCGACCAAAGAGGCCGCGATTTACGGCACGGTGGCCGAATGTGTCGATCAGCTGCGCGCCCAACTCGCCGTCGGTGTTCAGAAGCTGATCTTCATTCCGTACCGGTATCGGGCGGACCAAGTCGATATGATCGCTCGCGAGATCATACCGCAGCTGCGAGGTGCGCAATGAAGCACGGCAACCGGGACGTTCTGCTGATCGTGGACCTGCAGAACGATTTCTGCCCCGGAGGACCCCTCGCGGTACCGGGGGGCGACGAGATCGTCCCGATGGTCAACCGGCTCGCCGCCGATTTCCCGCACGTGATCCTGACCCAGGACTGGCACCCGCGCGGTCACGCATCCTTTGCCAGCTCGCATCCCGGCAAGCAGCCTTTCGACACCGTCGACGCCCCACACGGTCAGCAGATTCTATGGCCGGATCACTGCGTTCAGGAGACCAAGGGAGCGTCGTTTCACCCCAATCTCGAGGCTTCGCACGCCGAACTCATCGTGCGGAAAGGCTTTAGAAGCGCGATCGATTCCTATTCAGCATTCCGCGAGAACGATCGCCGGACGCCGACTGGTCTCGCCGGTTACCTGAGGGAACGCGGGTTCGAGTGCCTCACCTTATGCGGTCTCGCCACCGATTTTTGCGTATTCTTCAGCGCTATCGATGGCCGCGAGGCCGGTTTCGAGGTCACAGTCGTCACCAATGCGTGCCGCGGCATCGATGTCGACGGGTCGCTCGCCCGGGCCATGCGATCGATGAGTGAAGCCGGAGTGGGCCTCCTTTCGGGTTAAGGGATCTCGCGGAAGCCGAGGAAGTCCCCTTTCGAGCACGAGGTGGTATTCGTGAAGTACCTGCGACTGCCGTCTCTGCGTTCCCACGGCGCGGCAATGCTGGCCGGGATGCTGGCGATCACCGGATTGCGGCTGCTTTGGCTCGCCTGGCAGCCGGCCGACCTTTATCCGGACGAAGCGCAATATTGGGTCTGGTCGCAGCAGCTCGCCTTTGGATATTACTCCAAGCCGCCACTCGTCGCCTGGCTGATCGGGCTGACGACCGGCCTCTTTGGCGACAGCGAGTTTGCCATCCGGCTGTCCGCCCCGCTTCTGCACGCTGCCGCGGCCGCCTTTGTTTATGGCATCGGGGCGCGGCTCTATGATGGGCGGGTCGGCTTCTGGTCTGCGCTCACCTATGCGAGCCTGCCAGGGGTCTCTGTCTCGGCCTTCATCATTTCGACCGATGCCGTGCTGCTGCCGTGCTGGGCGGCGGCGCTTTATGCCTTTATTCGAGCGCGCGAGGAAGGCGGTTCGGGCTGGTGGATCGGTGTTGGACTGGCCGCCGGACTGGGACTGCTGGCAAAATACGCGATGGCCTATTGGATGTTGTCGGCGCTCGGCTACGTCCTGCTGGTCCGCGAAGAACGCCGTCACGTGGCTCCGCTCCTCGCCTCGCTCGGCCTCGCGCTGCTGATCTACGCGCCAAATTTTTGGTGGAATTGGAGCAACGGCTTTGCCAGCTACCTTCATACGCGGGACAATGCCGCATTGAACGGGCCGCTGTTCCATCCCGACGCGTTCATTGAATTTCTAGGCTCGCAATTCGCCGTATTCGGCCCGCTGTTGCTCGCATCTCTGATCCTGCTGTCGGCGAACTCGCGAAATTTTGTCGAGCCGAGGGCGCGCCTCTTGGCTGTCTTTGCGCTGCCGACATTGGTGATGATGCTGGCGGTCAGCTTCTTGTCGCGGGCGCATGCCAATTGGGCGGCGCCGACTTATGTCTCCGCCACCGTGCTCGTCGTCGCCTGGGCATTGCGGTGCGGCTGGCGCCGCATCGTCATAGTGTCGGTCGCCCTGCATCTCGCCGCCGCCGTGCTGCTGTTCACCGGGAGGGAAGCGGCGGTCGCTGTCGGCCTGCAGGTACCGGCGGAATATGATCCCTTGCGCCGGCTGCGAGGTTGGCGCGAGCTCGGCCGGGAAGTCGGCGCAGCCCTTGCGGCGCACCCCGGCCTCACGCTTTTCGCGGACGACCGCGAACTCCTCGCGGCACTGATCTACTACATCCGGCCACATCCCTTCGACGCCGCCAAGTGGCAGCTAGCCGGGCACGCACGGGATCAATGGGACCTGACGGACAGTCTGCCGAGACACCGCGGCGGCAATTTTCTGCTCGTCTCCGAGCACGAGCTGGTCGATGAAATGCGGCCGAGCTTTGCGGAGATCAGACCCCTGCGGCCTATCGTGATCCCACTCGGCCCGGGAGGCGAGCGCGCCTATACGCTGTACATTGCGCGGGACTTCAAGGGCTACCCTCCCGGTCGCTGAGCCCGGCGCCCGCGGCATGCAGGTGGTGCCCGATGAACAGCTGCACCGTCATCGCCGCGCGCCCTGCGTGCAGCACTGTCGCCGGGGGAACGAGCTCGATCCAATCGAAGAGCAATCGGAGTTCATCGATGACACTGTCGCGGGAGCCCCGCGGCAGTGCAATCAGGACATCGTTGCCGGCGTAGTGATTGCGTTTTGCGACCAAGCCATATTGCCGCGCATCCGGGCCGAGGCATATGACCGAGGACCGGCCGCCGAGCGCGTAGTCGATTTTGCCTGCGTCGATCCAGCGTGTCGCCGCGATCACGAGCCCTGGGCGGTTGAGAAAGCCGCGATTGTCGAGCTCCTCCCGCAATGACGTCCAATCCACGATGTCGAGGCGATGGTCCTTCAACGGAAAACCGGCGATCTCGTCGGGCAACCAGTTGAACCGAATTTCGCTCGCAAAAAAAATCACACCGAACACCACAAAAACTACGGTCGCCTTCAGCCAGATGCGCACGGGCCGACTGTCGCGCCAGTGACGTGCGACGGCATCGCCCAACAGCGGCAGCAGCATCACGTATCCGGGCGCCGCCCAATGGAACAGAACATTGCTCCACAGAGAGGCTGCCGTGAACACGAGAATAGCGGGGGCGGCGAGGCAAACCAGCAGCCAGCGCTCTTTGTCGCCCGGCCCCCGCCGGACGGCGGCGAGGCCGCACCAAACCAAAGGCGCCCAGATCCAAGGCAGGATGAAGACCGCTTGGCCGCCGATATTGAAGATCAGACCGAGCGGGTGGAGCTCGCCAGTCGCTCGCCCGCCTTGAAACAGAAACGAGATCCAGCCGTGCTGTGCGTTCCAGATCAAAACGGGTGCGAAAATCGCCAATCCAATCAACCCGGCGACATAGGGCTGCGGCCGCAACAGCCACCGGCGGCTCGTCGGCTCTGTGAACAGGAACGCGACCAGACCAATGATGCTCAAAGCTGCCGAATATTTTGAACAGAGCGCCAACCCGGCGCATGCTCCGGCTCCCGTCCACCAGCCCCAGGCTGTCCGGCCCTTTGAGGGCAAGGCGGCGATCACGCACGCGGTCGCGCCCAGCAGGGCTGCGAGCAAGGGACCATCGGGCAGGACCCATGTCCCGGTGGTTACCCCGAAAACCGGGACCAAGTTCAGCAGCACCGCCGCCCAAAGCCCGGCCGGCGAGCCGAACAGCGCCGCTGTCACCCGATACATCAACCAGGTCGTGACGGCGAACAGCACGACAAAGGGGAGGCGCACGACGATCGCGCTTTCGCTGCCGGCGAGATGCGCCGCGTCCCAGGCCATCCACCACGCGATCGGCGGGTGGTCGAAATAGCTGAGCTGCAATCTGCGGCCGGCGGCGACCATGTAGCTCTCGTCGACGCCGAGGCCGAGAGCCGAGGCGAACATTACCCGGGCAAGGAGCGTCGCAAGGATCAGCGCTGCGACACCCCCCGCCGACGTCTTCACCCACCCGACTGCGGTGCGAAGGTGGCGGGTGGAGAAAAATCTCCCAAACGTCATCCCGGCGCAGGCCGGGATCCATTCTTCCGCCGTGTAACTGCGTCCGAGAAGGCACTACCGGCGGAACAGCGCTGCGCCAATATTGACCAGCGGCGCGATGGATCCCGGCTTTCGCCGGGATGAGGGAAGGACGAGGTTTTCGCCACTTTAATCACAGCCGAAGACAGCAGAACCGCTTCAATTACCTGCGGCGGAAATATTCGTCGTAGGGCGTGTCGTTCTTGACCAGGACGCCGCCATCGACGGTTAACGCGACGCCGGTGATCATGCGCGCCGCATCGCCCGCCAGGAACAAAATTGGGTCGGCGATGTCTTCGGGCTCGCACATGCGGCCGAGCGGGATCTTCTGCGCCCGCACCGCTTTGCCCTCCTCGGTTGGTCTTGCGCCGCCAAACCCGGTCGCGGTCGGGCCGGGGCATACAGCGTTGACGCGGATCTTGTCGGGGGCAAGCTCGTAGGCGGCGTGCCGCGTCAATCCGAGCAGGCCCGCCTTCGACGCCGAGTAATTGGCGGTGCCCCCGAACGAGATGCGCTGCCCCGCGATCGAAGCGATATTAACGATCGCACCGCCGCCGCGCGCTCGCATATGCGGCAGCACGGCCTGGATGCCGTTGAAAGCGCCGGTCAGGTTGACGGCGATAACCCGGTCCCAATCCTCGGCGCTCGTCTCGCCGATCATCCGCCGCACCGTGGTGCCGGCGCCGTTGACGAGAATATCGATGCCGCCCCAGGCCGAGGCTATTTCCCCGGTCAATCGGTCGAAGGCAACACGATCCGCCACGTCGAGCGCATAGGCGGCGGCACGGCCGTTCCCGCGCGTTATTTCGGCCGCGATGGTTTCGGCCGCCGACCTGTCACGGTCGAGGACGGCGACTTGCGCAGCGGCGGCGGCGAAGGCGCGGCAAGTCGCCGCCCCGATCCCGTTGCCGCCGCCGGTAACGACAGCGACTTTCCCCGTAAAATCTTCCCCCATCTCTTCAACTCCCTCGCCCTGTCGTCAGGCAACCCGAACAGGATCGGTTTGGCGTGATCGGGGCGATCCCAGGGAAAATAGCTCCGATAGCGGGCCGCATCGCGGGTGATCAGCGCAGCATCAGCGCCTTATAATAACCTAGTCTCTCTCAGGTAAGACATTAGCGTGGGTTCCGACGTCCTGCCATCCCCGGTGGATCAGAGGCTGTCAAGCAGCGCCTTTGCTTCTTTCAGGTCGGGTGTGCCGAAGCCTTCGGTGAACCAGTTGTAGACCGGAGCGAGCAAATCGCGAGCTTCGCCACAGCAGCCCTGGTCGCGGCGCAGCCGGGCAAGGCTCACGGCGGCGCGCAACTCCCAAAGCTTGGCCTCCTGCTCCTTGGCAATGCTCAGCGCTTTGCGATACAACTTCTCGGCGGCTTTGGTGCGCCCCTGCCGCAGCAATAGCTGGCCCTTGTGCCGATGCAGCTCGGCCGTCAGCCAGCGTTCTCCCGTCCTTTCTACGATCTGCAGGGAGTCGTCCAGCAGATCCACCGCCTCCTCAATCTGACCAGCGACCTCGCAGGCCTTGGCCAGCAGAGCGATTTGATACGGCACCCACGCTACCGCGCCGGTGGCGCGGTAGGCAGCCGATCCCTCGCGCATCAGCGAGATGCCCTCCCCCACATCGCCATTGATGACCCTGATCCAGCCACGATAGACCGTCCCCATCCCGCGCCATAAGAGGAAACCCTGCTCGGCTGCCACTGTGACCAGTTGGCCGGCCCACTCGGCAAGGGTCGCGTCATTGCCGCCAAATGAGAGCAGTCGTGTGCCATTGGTCAAGGTCACGGCCAGAGACGGCGCGTGCGCCAATCTGCGCGCATCGCCAATTCCGGCGGTGGCCCGCGCCAATGCTCGCACCGGATAACCGAGGCAGAACAGCACAACCGCCAACCAAGCCTGTGATACGACCTCAGGGTGGACACCGGCCTGACGGACCAAAGACCGCTCGGAATTCTTGTCACAAAGCGCGAGCGCCTTTTCGAGATGCAATCGTGACGACGCAAATCTCCCGGTAAACATCAAGTTGCGGCCGAGGGACTGGTGCGCCAGAACGAGCCCCGCGGGATCGTTGCGCTGGCGACCGAGGGACAGCAGTTCCTGATCCATACGATGCGCCAAATCCAATTCGCCGCGGATCTCGTGGTAGAGCGACTGCGCATAGGCGACCTGAAGGAACTCCGACGGTGAACCGAGCTCTTCCCACAGCTCTCTTGCGCGCCCAAGCATTTGTCCCGTTTCCGGCGCCGCGTAACCTTTGACCGATTGCAATACGATGCCTAAGGAACTCCGAAGTTCAAGCTCCTGATGCCGGCGCGCGACATCGTCCGGCAATACCGTCAGCTGGTCCAGCGCCTTCTGGAATTGCGACGCCGCCTCCGCCATCGCCGAACGGGCGACGGATCTCTTGGCAGCTTTGCTCCAATAAAAGACGGATTTTTCAATCAGCCCGGCTTCGGTGCAATGACGCGCAAAGAACTCAGGCTGGCTCTCCGTCAACTCCGGGAGATTGGCCTCCATCGCTTGGGCGATCTGCCCATGCAATTGACGCCGGGCGTTGCGCAGCAGACTGGCGTAGGCCACTTCCTGCACCAGCGCGTGCTTGAAGGCGTAGACCGCATCCGGCGGCTTGCCGCTCTGATACACCAGCTCGGAAGCGACCAACCGGGCAAGAACGGCTTGCAGCTCATCCTCGGGAAGACCCGCGACCGCGCGTAGCGACGGATAACGGAACCAGCGCCCGAAGACGGCACCGATCTGTGCCACGCGCCGCACGGGCGCCCAACGGTCGAGCCGCGCCATCAGCGAGCCCTGCAGACTCGTCGGGATCGCCGGCGGCGGCAATGAGCCGTCGAGAATGTAACGGTCCTCTTCCTCGCGCAATAGCCCGCTTTCCAAGACGCTTTTGGTCAATTCCTCGATGAATAATGGCACGCCGTCGGTACGCTCCACGATTTGGGCGACAATTTCATAGGGCAATGCCTTTCCGCCCGCGACCTCCTTGATAAGAGCACTGCCGGCAAGTGGGTGCAGGCGATTGAGGACCAAGGTCGCCACATGTGGTGCGCCGCTCCAGCTCGGCTGAAATTCAGGACGGAACGTGACGATCAGCAGCACCGACAGATTGCGCACTCGCTCGACTAAAATGTCGAGCAATTCGCGCGACGTCGGGTCCATCCAATGCACGTCCTCGACAATCATCAAAACCGGCCGCCGGTGCGCGAGGCCCTCCAGCCTGCGAACCAGCGCTTGCAGTGTCAGTTCTTTTTTTCGCTGCGGGCCGAGGTTCGCTAGAGGGTGGCGCTCCGGGCTCGGCAATGACGCCAGATCGGCGAGAAGCGCTGCATCCTCGTGCGGCAGCGATGTGCGGGCAAGCAGGGCTTCGAGTTTCTCGAGTTTAACTGCGGGCGGATCTGCCCGGGTGAACCTGGCCGCCCGTCCGATCTGGTCAATGAACGGATAGAGCGCACTATCCTGGCGGTAAGGCGAGCAGAAATAGCGCTGGCGAAAATGTGGGCTGCCGCGAATGCGCTCTCTTACCGCCACCGCAATGCGCGACTTGCCGACCCCGGGTTCGCCCACGACCAGCGCGACCTGGCCGCCCCCCGCCTTGGCGCGTTCCCACCGGCGCATCAGCCGGTCAATTTCCTCGTCGCGGCCAACCAACCGAGTTAAGCGCGAGCCGCGCAACGCCTCGAACCGGCTCGCGACGCTGCTCGTCCGCAATACCTGCCAAGCCGGGACCGGCGCCGCGATGCCTTTGACCTCGATGACGCCGAGACCTCGGTATTCGAAGAGGTCGCCGACGAGCTGGCGCGTTGCCGCGGCGATCACAACGGCATTCGGCTCGGCCGCCGCCTGCAACCGGGCGGCAAGGTTTGGGGTCTCGCCGACCACCGACCGTTCCTGCGCCGAGCCCTCGCCGATCTGATCACCGACCACCACCAGCCCAGTGGCGATGCCGACCCGGGCGTGTAGCGCGACGTATTCGAAATCCAGCCGGCTGACCGCGTCGACTACCCCGAGCCCAGCGCGGACCGCACGCTCCGCGTCGTCCTCATGCGCCCGCGGATAGCCGAAATAGGCGAGCACCCCGTCGCCCATATATTTGGCGACAAATCCATCGAAATTTCGCACGACCTCGGCGACGGCTTGGTGGTAAGCGCCGAGCACCTCGCGCATATCCTCCGGATCGAGCCGCGCCGCCAATTCGGTCGAGCCGACGAGATCGCAGAACATTACCGTCAACTGCCGCCGTTCGGCTTCCACCCCCACCCTTCCCTCCCCCGCACGCGGCGCACGCGGGGGAGGGTTAGGGATGCTGTCGGTCGGGGCGGTGGGCAGGCTCGGACGGAGCGCTGCATCGCCGGGTGCCATCGGTACCTCGGCGCCAAGCGCGGTGATCGCGTCGAGGAGTCTACGGCGATCGCCGACCAAAATGACGCCGAGGTCCTTTAAATCCTCGACCGTCAGTCGCGGCAGTACATCAGCCTCGATCCTATTGTCGCGAAAAACCTGCTCGTATCGTTCGAGGCCGAGACCGCGCAGCCATGCCCCTACGTCCATCGCGCAGCCTCGAGTTCGTCGAGCAGCGCCTTTGCTTCTTTCAGGTCGGGTGTATCGAAGCCTTCGGTGAACCAGCCATAGACCGGCGCGAGCAGGTTGCGGGCTTCGGCGCGGCGGCCCTGGTCGCGGCGCAGCCGAGCGAGGCTCACAGAGGCGCGCAGTTCCCAAAGCTTGGCCTCCTGCTCCTCGGCAATGCTCAGCGCTTTGCGATAGAGTTCCTCGGCGGCATCGGAATGCCCTTGCCGCAGCATTAATTGGCCTTTGAGCCTGTTCAGCTCCGCTGCGAACCAGCGCTCCCCAGTCCGTTCCACAATCAGCACGGCGTCGTCCAACAGAGTTGCGGCGTCTTCGGTTTGTCCAGCGATCTCACAGGCCCCAGCCAAGCGAGCGAGATGATAGGGCATCCACACCTCCGCTCCGGTAGCGCGATAAGCCGCCGAACCGCTACGCAAAAGGGATATCCCCTCGGCGATATCCCCTTTCTTGACGTTGACCCACCCGCGAAAGATCGTTCCCTGCGAACGCCAGTGGGGTAAACCCTGCTCGGTCGTTACCGCAATCAGTTGATCCACCTGCTCGCCGAGGGCCAAGCTATGCTCGCCGAGTGAGAGCCGCCTGGCGCTGAGTGCCAAGCTTGACGCGATAGAC
>JBJMQW010000130.1:0-15425 GCA_045802495.1 Allostellaceae bacterium
AATCAAAACCGACGACAGGGGCCGCCCCTACGTGACGGGCGGCCACGCGGTCGGCGTCGACGACGACAGGCACGTCTGCACCTTCGCGGGTTCGCGCAGCGGCAAGGGCCGGGCGGCAATCGTGCCGAACATGCTGCATTATCCGGGGTCCGTCCTTGCGACAGATCCCAAGGGAGAGCTTGCCACCATGACCGCCCGGCGCCGGGTGGAGATGGGGCAAAAGGTCTATGTGCTGGACCCGTTCGGTGTGGCCGTGGCCGACCTGAGCGCCGCCCTGGCCGAAATCCGCCCCTTGTTGAAGCGCCTGCATGAACTGGAATAAGGGCGCCAGAACCAAGGGCCGGGGGACGAGCTTCAGGGGCGCGCTCAAATACTATCTGCACGACAAGGACAAGGCCATCACCACGCAGCGCGTCGGCTTCGTCGAGCTGCTCAATCTCGCCACAGACAACCCGCATGACGCCTGGCGCGAGATGATGGTGACCGCCGAAGCCGCCGATGAATTAAAGCGCCGCGCCGGCACACCCTTGCCCAAGCGCAAGAACACCCGCCCGGTCTATGCCTTCTCGATCCAGTGGCACCCGGACGACCGGCCCGGCAGGGAGCACATGCGGCGGCAGACCGCGCTCGATGTCCTGAAAACCCTGAACCTGCACGAGCACCAGGCTGTCCTGATCGAACACACCGATGAGCCGCACCCGCATGTCCATATCTGCGTCAACCTGTTTCACCCGGAAACCGGCGCATCGGCGAAGCTCTCCAAGGACCACTACATCCTCGAAAGATGGGCCGATAATTACGAGCAGCGCATGGGCGTCATCCGCTCCCCCGACCGCCGCGCGAAATTCGAAGCCCTCGACGCTGGATTGAAACCGGCCCCCAAACCGCGCACCCCGAAACGCTTCCAGGAACCCGAAACCAAACCGGCCAACGACAACAAGGCGGCAAGGGAACGGGCGCAGGCGATCCGCGACCAGCAGCGCGACTATGCCGCCCGCCTCAAGGCCACGCAGGACGACGCCTGGAAGCGCCGCGCCAAAGAGCAGCGCGCCCTGTGGAACGACTACCGCACGGCCCGGCAGGCGGTCCGGGCGCGGTACCAGTTCCAGATCGACCAGATTTATAAACACAGGCGCAACCGCCACGCCCTGCCCCTCTCCGTCCAGGGATTCAGGGATTGGAAGGAAACCCGCGAATGGAAAAAGCTGATGGCCCGGCTCAAGGCCGACCGGAAGCGATTTGAAGACCGGGAACGCACCCTCTTCGGCTTCGTCACCAATGCGATCGGCCTCCTGCGCGCCGGCACAATGCGCACCGGCAAAGGACTCTTGCCGATGCTGTTCAGCCTGCTCGCCTCGGCAGAGGCGCGGCGGGAGATCATGAACGCCAAATACGCCCTCTCCGTCCGCGCGCTTTCCAATAAACAATTCGGCAAACGGCAGGCCCGCGACGATCGCGTCAAGGCGCTGCGCGACGCGCAGATGAAGGGCCTGTCCGTCGCCTTCGATCTCCAGAAAGCCGCGCTCGACCAGCGCCACGAACAGGAGATCGCCGCCCAGCAACAGGGCTGGCGTGACCTCGCCAAACAACGCAAAGAGCTGTGGGACGAATGGCGCGAGGAATTCGCGGTCAAACCTCGGCAGACGCAGCGGGCCGGATCGGGCGGCGATGCGCGATCCGCCTCCCCTCCCCGCCCCCGCTCGAGACCGGTCGAGCAGTTCCTCGGCGTCGGAAAGCCTGTCACCCGGGCCGCGCCGAAGGCAGCCGATTCGCGCATTACGCAGAAATTCGAGCCGGCGGCCTCGAAAAACATCCCGCCGAAAGCCGGATGGAAACAGCGCCGGAGCGCTGCGGAACGCAAGGCGGATGGTAGTTACAAGCCACGGCAGCGCAACCTTCCAAAGCCCAGACCGTAGCGCTTGCAAGGCCCGCTTGGCCGCAGCGCGAGGATCTATCGCTCCGGGTGTATAGCTTGCGCGTTGTAGCTTTGTCGCAAAGGCGCGCTTATGTCCGAACCCCGTGCCGGTCAGCCCAGCCGGGCCGGCACTGTGGCTATAACTGCTCACCTGCCGCGGGAAGTCCGGGACCGTCTGAAGATTCTCGCCACCCGCCAGCGACGCACAATGAATGACATGTTGGCGGAGGCGTTAAGCGATCTGTTCACCAAATATGGCGAGCCGCCCGTTGCCCCCGAAAAGCACTGACGACAGACTGTCAACAGTCGATAAATAGATGACAGTCAGCAAACTGCTAACAGTTGACCAACAGACGACTGTTGGCAGTCGGCCAACAGCTGACTGCTTATCAACAGTTGACAAACTGTTGTCGCTACGCAATCATCCCGCTTACGAGGGGGAACATCATGCCGACCATTTCCTTTGCCAGCTCCAAGGGGGGAGCTGGAAAATCGACGTCCGCCGTGCTGCTCGCGACAGAGCTCGCCCAGCACGGCACCACCGTCACCATCATCGACGCCGATCCGAATCAGCCGGTCCTGCGCTGGAGCCAGAAACCGGGTAAGCCCCAGAACTTGACCGTGATTGGCGGCGTGACAGAGGAAACGCTGATCGATGCGATCGATGACGCGGCGCGCAAGACGGCCTTCGTCATCGTCGACCTCGAGGGCACGGCTTCCGTCATGGTCGCGCATGCCATGACCCGATCCGACCTGGTCATCATACCGACCAAGGGATCCGAGCTCGACGCCATCGAGGCCGTGAAGGTCATCCAGTTCATTGGCCGGCAAGAGCGGGCCTACAACAGGAAAATTCCCTTCGCTGTGTTGTTCACGCAAACCAACCCGGCCGTCCGGCCCCGGACCCTGAAGAGTCTCGAAGCCGATATGCTCAAACAAGGGATTCCGGTCTTGGGCACGGCGCTGCACGAGCGTGACGCCTACCGGGCGATATTCTCCTTCGGAGGAACTCTTTCCGCCCTCAAGCAAGACCTCGTGGGCAACATACCGTCGGCGATTCGCAATACCCGCGAATTTACGGCCGAGGTGGTTGACATGCTAACCCGCCCCGCGGACGGGCCGCGCTCCCAGCCGGCTCGCGAGCCTGAGATGGCGTAGCTACGGTGGTGTAAATGTCCGGATCACGACCCAGCATCTTCGGTGACAAAATCGACCTGACCGGCTTTACGCCGAAAGCCGGTCCGGAGCCGGGCGCCGTGCTGTCCGAAACATCGCGCCGGATCGCGGAGGAGGGGGGATTTCCCAGCCGCTCTCCTGTTCTTCGGCAGGCCTCTCCGAAAACGGGACGCACGGTTCTTCTGAACGCCCGCATCACGCAGCGCGCCCACGACAGGTTCCACGAGATTGTCGCCGCCGAACAGGCCAGATACGAGGCCGGCGAGATCACGCATCGCGCCACGCTTGGCGAGATCGTCGAGCGCGCTCTGCAGGCTCTCGAGCGCGAGATGAAAGGGCAACGCGCATGACTTCTCGCAGTGGCCCGCCTAGCTGGCTCGCAAACGACAACCGCATCCAGCCGACCGGCGCCGCCGGGGCGGGGGCGCTGACGGCACCGGAAGCCACGCGGCGCGGGTAGGGCAGGGGACCCAACGCGGCCATGACCGCCAGGCACAGGCCCGGGCCGCAGCTCGACCTGTTCATCCCCTATATCGCCGATCTCCCGCTGCGCGACACGCGGGAGACCATGGAGCGGCCGTTTTTCAGCCTGGCCAAGCGCAAGCGGCTGAAGCCGATCGAATACACCAGCCCCGACGGCACGATTTACGTCAAGGTGTTCGCCACGCCGCAATTCGGGATGGCGACGATCTGGGATGCCGACATCCTGATCTGGGCGTCATCGACACTCAACAACATGCGCAACAACGGCTGCAACGACCTGCCGCGGACCCTGAATTTCCAGGCCTACGACGTCCTGAAGACGATCGGCCGCGACACCGGCGGCCGCGACTACCAGCTCCTGCGCGACGCGCTCGGCCGGCTGCAGGCGACCACCATCAAGACCAACATCCGCCCGAAAGGCCGCAAGAAGGAGCGCCAGTTCAGCTGGATCGAAAGCTGGTCGGACCTCGTCGACGAACCTACCGGCAAGAGCCTGGGCATGAGCCTGACCGTCTCCGACTGGTTCTATGAGGGAATCCTCATGGACGGCGGCCTGCTCGCCATTGACCCCATGTATTTCTCGATTTCAGGGGGGCGCGAGCGATGGCTTTACCGCGTCGCCCGCAAGCACGCCGGCGCGGCCGGGCCGGATGGCTTCGCCATTCCGCTGCCGACCCTGTTCGAAAAATCCGGCGCCGAGGGCACCTATCGCCGCTTCAAGTTCGAGATGCTGGCGATCGTCGACCGCAACGACATTCCTGATTTCCAGCTCCACATCGAGGTCGGGCGCGTGGAGCCCGGCATCCGCATGATCCGCAAGAGCCGGGAACACGCGGCCAAACCGGCCCCGCCCAAGGGCAGGGCAGGGGAGACGTCCGGCCCTTTCCGCGCGCCCCTGAGTGTTTCACCACCCCTATCCGAGCAGACGATCGGCATGGTCCGCCGGGATTTCCCCGGCCTCGACGTTTATGCCATCAAGGGCGAATACGACGCCTGGCTCGCCGACGACGCGGGACGCATCCCGAGGGATTACCAGAAGGGCTTTTACGGCTTCGCCCGCCACCTTTACGCCCGCTATCACGCCTGAAGCCGTCGCCCCGGCCGCCCGAGTTGTTCCCAATGTCCCGAGTCAGGCGGCTTGCGTCCCGAGTCAGGCGGCTTGCGTTGGATCCCCCGCCTGTCCAGGCTCCTGATTTGCCTGCCGCTCCAGGCAAGCGCGGCGGAAATTGCGCTGTTTGTCGGGACATCGGGAACGCTCTTCGGGATATCGGGAACGGCCGTCGGGAGATCGGGAACACAGTATCGGGATTTCAGGAACAGGTCTTCGGGACATCAGGGACGAAATAACGGGACATCGGGAACGCCCTAAAATTACAAGCCTTTGAATGAAACGCGAGATTCTTCCCGGCCGGAGCCCTTAACTCTTTAACTTATTTTATTAACATCTTAACTCTTCCCTCACCCTGTGGATAAGCGTTCCCGAAATACCGATCGCCGCCAGGCTTTCATTCAGGCCCTCTGCTTTGCTCGCCTGCACCGCCAAACTGGCCGGCTCGATACAGAACCCCGGCTTCGCACCCGTGGATATGTGGACAATCGGGCTTTCGCCCGAACGCCTGCGCTTCCCCCGTTTACCGCAAGGGCAGGGCGGAAAACGGGGAAATGCTCGGCTTTGACCACATACCCACCGGCGCCCGCAACCAACCGGGAGCCTTTATAGATGGATTGAAGGGAAGGGGAGCGACGGCGAGAGCCTCGGGCCAGCCGTCAAGTCCCGCCTTGCGGGCAAGCGTGCGTCACGGCCGCCGGCCCGGATCAAAAGGCGGGTCCGGTATTTTTTGCCTGGATAGTGGGGCAAAAAATCTTCCGGTCCCGCCGCAAGCGGCGCTTTTGACCGGGACCGCCGCCGCGCCACGCATGTCTGTCGCAGGGTCGGGACGGAGGGATGGGCCTTTTTCGGATCGAACAAAGGGATTGATCTTAAGATCAAACGCCAACCCGGCAAATTGAAGCGGCTATCCAAACGAAGAACCCGGGACGTTGTCTGCACGCCCCTAAACTCCAAGGCCATCCAGAAACGTTTAAAACGAAAAGTTTGACACCATGTTTTTCTGTCGATTACGATAGTTATATTGTCGTAATATATTATAAGGATTGGGAGAGATGATTTTAACCCCGCAGGAACTACTCGCCGCCGTGCGGCGCACCAAGGATTACAACGATCTCATGCTCGAACTCTCAGGCCTCGCCGCCGGCATCATCCCGCGTTTCCTAAGCCCGGCGCAGTTGGAAAAAATCCGGGAGGCCGCGGGCCTGCCCCCAAGGACAGGAGAAACCCGGGCGGAACAGGCCTGGCGGCAGTACCTCGAGTTCACCGTCACAAGGCAACTGGCCGCCGTCCATCGCGCCATCGAACGGGCGCTCATCAAATCCGAACGCCGCGTGCAAGCCGCGCAAGAGGCCCTGGACGACATCAGGAGCCGCGCCACGATCGATGGCAAGGGCAGGAGGGTCTATCGCACGACGGACAGGCAGAGAGGCTTCACTGACGACGGGCAGGAGCTCTCCCGCGAGGAGGTCGACAGCATTAACTGGGATCCCCAAAGCGCCGACCTGGGAGCAGCGTCAGGCGGCAGGCGATCGCCTGCGCAGGGCGCAGCAGGAGCACGATGAAATCCTGCGGGCCAAGGAGCGGGTGGATTACTACGCGCAGCGCATGGGCTCGGGCGAGGTTTTAAGCGCCGACGAGCTCGACACGATCCGGCGCGACCTCGACGCCATGCCGCAGGCGGTCAGGGCTGAAATGGAGGCGGACCACGGAGCAGGGGCGACCAGAATGGCAAAAGCCGCGGCCTCCGGGATGTCGGAGGAATTCACACTGTCGGCGGAGGAGCTGGCTTCGATCAAGCCCGAACCGCCAACGGATCACCCGCCATGCCCCGGGCCGGAATTCGCGCCCAAGTTATAAGAACCCTCTTACATTAACCATAACCGATACAACATTCAGTATTGTTGAAAAGTATACTTATCTACTATGGATGCCTTCCATGCGCGGAGCGGCGCTCTTTCTCACCCTCATCCTTGCGACGGGAGCACAGGCCATGACCGGGTCGGAATTCCTCGAGAAGCTGAACGACCAGCAACGCGCGTCCTATGTCGACGGAGCCGTCGAAATGCTGGCCTATGGCCTGGACGACCGGAAGGCCGGTTGCGTCGTTGACTGGTACTACAAGGGAAGCGGGCCGGAGCAGCTGATCCGGGCGTTGCGGCAGCACCCCGAACTGCCCGTGACCGGCGTGCTGCAGGTGCTGGCGAAGCGGCTGTGCTAGATTTCAGACGCGCTTTTTTGCCAGCGCTCGCTACGGCCGCGCTTATGGCTCAATCTGGCGCCTCGGCCGCGCCACCCGGCGATCATTGGGAAGCGGTCAGCACGACCGCCATCGCCATAACCGGAGATGTAACGTTCTCCCCCGGCCGGATCACCTTCGGCAACGGCAAGTCCCTGCCCCTCGCCCCTGCCGGCGCCATGCCGGAATTCGGGGCGCCGATGGGAACTGTGAGCGCCACCCTCTACCGGGTGACATCGCCCGCCGATCCCGTCCTGCTCCACGGCAACCGCTTGTGCGGGCAGCCTGTGACCTTCATCGTTGTCTGGAAACCTGCCCGCGTCGGCAGCGACGTCGATCCGCGCGCCGTGGCCGCATTCTCGGGCAGCGCGCGGCCGGTCGGTGCGGAAGGCCCTGGCTTCTGCGGAACGTACCATTACGAAGCTGGCGGACCGACGCCGCTACCGACCGTTCCGCCCGGGCGCGCGCGGGCGAACAGTACCAGGTGACGCATTTACGTGCCGCCGCGGGCTGTGCGGGTCGATTAGCGGGGCAGGGGAGGGCCCCCCGACCCTGATTCGCGGTTTCTTCTCGTTTTCACCGGCGCGGCTTTACGAATTGCCTTTTTGACCCACCCTTTCGCGCGGTTTCTCCGTGCGACATCCGCTTGAATCATGGCCTCACCCGCCTCGGGCAGGCGCTCGTAGTCGCGGGCGCGGCGGCGAGAGCGTGACAGCCACACGAAGGTCCGCTCGAAGACCCGTCTGTGCGGGATCACCAGGAAGCCCTTCGGCTTCGCTTTCCGGCCCATAGCGCCAGAGGTAGCGGTCGCGCTCTCGCACTCTGCCCTCTACGCGATATCTGCTGGCCCGCTTCGGCAAGGCGACCGCGCTGTCGATACGCGAAGCGGTCGCAAAGGTCGAAATCATTCAGAAATGTGAGCGAAGCCCGGTTTGCGTACGGTTGATCAGCACGGATAACACATTTCTTCCTCGTAATCGTGTATACCGCATTCACCCGACGGTCCGACAACAAAAATTTGCCACGGATTTATTATCCTCGCGTGAGCACCAGGCGGTAGACCACCACCTTCATCTGTTTTTTCAATTTTTATATGATATCCCTTTTTGACAAATCCCAACCCGGCAGCTTCATCACTGAAATCCAGTGCTCTTGCAGATCTCCGCGCTTGGCACCTGGTCGAGGCCTCCCTGCGGGCGCTGTCGGCACCGGGCGCTCCTCGCCCACGATTTGCTGCGGCGCGGGCGGCCGTCCTTCACGCGGCTCTTCGACCTGGAGCGCGCCTTGCGCTGCCTGCGCTGCGGCGCCCGCGGACAGGCATCGCTTGCCATCCGGATGCAAGGCCGCAATTGAAATGCGGAGGAGGGCAGGCGCTCGATCGGCGCGCTCCCGGTTTGGAACCGGTAGTGTATCCCCGTTGATAACCCGTCCTTCGGAGCCAACAACCAGCCTCTACAGGTCTGATCGTGTGCAATGATTTCGGCAACAACGTGCCCTACAGCGCCTATCTGGAGGCCTTCAGCCAGATCCGCGCCCCCGTCGTCTTCCCGACAGCGGCACCCAATCTTGAGCCGCGCGACGATATCTGGCCGACCGAGACCGCGCCCGTATTCCGCCGGCGGGAGCACGGGGTCGAGCTGGTCCAGTTGCGCTGGGGGTTCCCGCCGGCGCGGCCGAAGGGAGCGCCGGTGATCAATTTCCGCTCCGAGGGGCGGCGTTTTCCGAACGGACGCTGCCTGATTCCGGCGTCGCACTTCTTCGAGTTCACCGGCACGAAATCGCCGAAATCGAAGTGGAAATTCACGAAGCCGGGAGAGGACTGGTTCTGCTTCGCCGGCCTGTGGCGACCGATGCCCGACGGGGCAGGGGAGGCTTTCACCCTATTGACAACCGAACCCAGTCCCGACGTCGCGCCCATTCACGATCGGCAAATGATCGTCCTTGATCGCCCGGACTGGCTAGCCTGGCTCGATCTCGTCCGGCCGGAATCCGAACTGCTCCGCCCGCTTCCCGCCGGGAGCCTGGCGGTCGAACGGGTTCGATGAATCGCCGTCGAACGCCAGCGACGAACGCTTGAATTGTTTGCCTGGTGACGCCCAAAACCACAAGATAAGCCCCGCCGACGCCTCAAGCCGTAAGGCTACGGTTCACATGAAGCGACGAGGGCCGCAAGTGGGTGGTCGCACGATGGAAAATGGCAGCCAGCTTCCCGACCGGCGCGGTTCAGCTAAGCCTCCAGCTCGAAGCGTTCGTGAAAGCAACTCTCAAGGATTTTCTAAAATTAATGAAATGGTATGTGAATTAGCTTCCAAGGAACTCAGTGAAGAGGTACAAGAACAACTAGCGCGCATACGAAGCTTTTTAGACTCCGAACATTGGAGCAAAGACTTCATACCTCCCCTGATAACTGCAGTCACGGCCCTCGCGGCGCCCAAACCCAATGTGTTATTGGCGCAAGGGATTATGTGGGACCTCGAATTTTATCTAAACTGGTATAACCCTGGTTATGGACCCGGGAAACTATTAATGAAAATAAGCGGCGGATGGCCAATGGCGGTGGTAGTGACGGGCTTGGTTGCAGCGGGCGCTACCTTCGGGATGATTTTGGTAGTGCTTCTGGCTCTTGGTTATTTTGACAGACTCCCTGCTTTGATCGTGAACAATTCTGAAGTTCTCATTGTAATGTTTTTTGGAGTATTAGGCGGTGCAATGAGTATCTTAACCAGAATCAAAAGACCATCAGACTTGCAAAAGTTAAACCCGATCTCAGTTTTTCTAAACTGTTTTTTCAAGCCACTGGTTGGCGGCATTTTTGCGGTGATCATCTATGCGATGTTCAAAAGCGATCTTATCGGTAGCCTGCTGAAGGCGAATGTTAGTGGTGATAATGTTTTCTTTCTCTTAGCGGTTATTGGATTTGTGAGCGGATTTAGTGAACGTGTCGCAGTTGACGCCATTGGAGGCTTGGAGGGAACGTTCACCCGGAAAGGGTAATTTGGGGAAGCGAGAGCATCAACCCGTCGCCATGTTCCCGAAGCAGGCGTCGAAAAACTCGGTCATATCCGGAATCGCTCTACGGCATCCCTTTTTCTGTCGGGTTTGGCTCTGCGTTTATGTTGCAACTCGAAATTGATAAAGGCAATCTGCGACAGCGGATCCGGCGATAGTAAGTGTCTAAGGATACGGATGCGGCGAGGGAGCTTCGTATGGTAGGCGCCCGTTGGATCATTCTGGCCTTTCTGGCAGGTTGTGCCCCCTACGACTTTGGGAACGAGGTGCGTAATTTTAGCACCGGCGTCGATCAGCTTTCAGATGCGTTCACCACGGGTTACAACAATTTGTCCCGTGATCTTGCCGCTCAGACGCAGCTTTCACTCGACGATACGAGAGCGAAGGTGAGCATCGCGGCGAGCTGTGGTGGTGCCATCGGAGATCTGCCCGACAATCAGCAACCCTGTGCCCTATATCGTTTTCAGGGGTCTAAGCCGGTGTTAACGGATGTGCAAAAGACACGCCCTCGTACAATGGTAGCTTTGAAGGTCCTGACTGATTATGCCCATGCGCTGCAGGCCGTAACAAATGCGGCCGATCGCGCAGCATTCGACGCCGCCTCGAAGCGCTTAGAAGCATCGGTTGCAAACCTCGCGAAGGCGGCAAACGCGGTAGCGCCCGGGGCAAGTACGGCGGCCCCAGTGATCGTCAAGATGGCTACGTGGATAGTAGGAGCGGCGCTCGATAAAGATCGTTTCGACAGTCTGCGGCAGGGCGTGAATAACGCTGCGGACCCGGTGAGGACGGTCGCCAAGACGATGGGCATCGGCCTCGAAGCTGTTCGTAACGATCGGCTGACTGCGCTTTATGAAACTACCAACGCATTGGTGAAGCCACTAGGACCAGGACTGGCCGAAAAAGCCTACAAGGAACGGCTTACCGACGCCGAGACGACACTCGAAATGCTCGATGAAGTCAGGCGCGCGGATCCGGCGGGGGCGGCGGACAGCCTTGCCACGGCGCATGACGCACTGGTTGCTGCCGTCAACGATCCAGAGCGTGACTTCGCGAACATGACGACAGCGGTGGGTGCTTTCGCGGACCAGGCGAACGCGCTACGGAATGCTCTCTCGGTCCCAGCGAAGCACTAACAGGCTGGGTATCTCCAGGAGGTGGGCAATGACAACAATCGATGACATTAACGCTGAAAAGAAGGCTGCAGTAACTATTCTCGACCAGAAGATTTTCGACGCGATAGAGAGGAAGAACGCAGGTGTTTCGGACGCACAGGAGCGCCGGCTAGATCAGGCCATCCATGTCCTGATGGTCTGCCGGAGCGCTGTGTTTGTCCAGGCCTATACAGCTGCCCTAGGTTCAGCCGCAATGAAGGCAGCTCTTAACGCGCTCAAGGCCGCAACCGTTGACATGAATAAGGTAGCCGCCCGTATGAGGTCGGTGACGACAATCATAAACAACGCTGCGGACCTCGCAGCAGGCATCACCCCTGCCCCGCAGATTCTGAAAAATCACAGCCGCAATCCGACCGCCCTGCCCCTGACGGCTTATGACAATCGGTTTTATTCTTGATAACAGATTTTATCAATATTAAAATATCCACCATGACCGACCAGCTTCCGGCCGAAATTCTTCCGTCAAATCGCCTCCTGACCGTCGCCGAGTTTCAGCGCCTCGCGGATGTCCCGCCCGAGATCGAATGGTTCGCCAACATCACCAATCCCAGCACCAGGCGCGCCTACGAGAACGCGATCCAGGATTTTATGCGCTTCACCGGCATCAATCGGCCGGAGGAATTCCGCACCGTGACCCGGGCGCATGTCATCGCCTGGCGCGACGATCTGGCCAGCCGCGATCTCGGCGGCGCCACGGTCCGGCATCGCCTGGCGGCGCTGTCATCGCTGTTCGAGTATCTCTGCGACAAGAACGCCGTCACCCAGAATCCGGTCAAAGGCGTCAAGCGGCCGCGAGCCGAGAGCGGCGAAGGCAAGACGCCGGCGATCGGCGACAACCAGGCGCGCGATCTCCTGGCCGCGCCGGCCGAGGACAGGATCAAGGACAGGCGCGACCGCGCCATCCTGTCGACGCTGCTGTACCACGCGCTGCGGCGCGAGGAGCTGTGCAAGCTGAAGGTGAAGGATTTCCGGCATGCGCGGCGCGGCGTGCCGCATCTCAAGGTCTCCGGCAAGGGCGACAAGACGCGCTATCTCCCGCTGCATCCGGGCACCAACGCGCTGATCCACGATTACCTCGAGGCGGCCGGGCATGGCGGCGACGACAACGGCGCGCTGTTCCGCCCGATCAAGAACAACCGCACGGGTAAGCTCGAAAAAGCGGTGACGCCCGATGCCGTCTACAAGCTGGTGCGGACGTATTCAGCGCTCCTCGGCTTCGTGATCGGCGCCCATGCGTTGCGGGCGACGGCCGCCACCAATGCGCTCGACCATCAGGCCGACATCGCCAAGGTCCAGGAGTGGCTCGGCCACGCCAATATCGCCACCACCCGCATTTACGATCACCGCAAGACCCGGCCCGAGGACAGCCCTACGTTCAAGGTGGCGTATTGAGGAGATCAGACAGCGCGCTCGCCGATGCCGCAGATATCCCAAGGGTCCTAAGTTGATCAGGTCCGGATTGGAATTTCGACGATCGGCCTCAGCGGTTCCAGGATCGTCGGGTAACGTTGGAGAATTTTGTCGTACAGATTCCGCGTCTTCTGCGATGAAATCGTGATCACGAGCGCGTATGGGATCTTGTCAGCGCTGACCGCATTGCGACCGCCGATCCGCGCGTTGTAGTGGACGTCGAAGACCGGATTGCTCAGACCAGCCCCTCGCATGGTGCGGCTCTTGTGCAGGGTAGTTTCCCACTTATGAGCATCCGCTCGTAGGTCAGTTTCTTCAATCGACACGTCTTTCGCTTGGAAAAATGCACTAGAATCGGCGTGCGGCTGATTCGGATCCTTGCGCCTCTTGTCATGCGGGCGGAAACGCACCTCCAGGCCGCTACGCGTATAGTTCAGCGGATCCTGCGGGTCTGTTGGTGTCGCGAAGCAGAAAGTGGCGGTGATCTCGACCATTCCGGACATCGGCTCACTCGGGATCGGGATTTGCATCCGCACCCAGCTCGCCGGGCGGAGTTCTCCCTGATAGACAACGTGGGCCGCATTCTGATCGGTAAGCACAATAGTGTCGACATCTGATGGAATCCGGCCCCAACCAACCTCGGTTTTGTCGTGTCCGCCATCGTCGCAGCTGTGCAGCAACAGTGCCTTGATGGCAAGCGGTGTCAGAAGCTTCCCAAAATGGGCTTTCAATCCAATGGCCGTGCGCAATGCAGTTGGCGCCGCGAAGCTTGTCCCCGTGATCGGCATAGCAGCCCCGGGATTTGCGGCGTTCAAGACCCAATACGGTTCGCGGCTCGAGCCGCCGAAGGCGAGGCCGTCGGGCTTCATGATTCCGGGGCTCCGACCCGGACCGATCGAGCTGTAGAGCGCGTGCTTCCAGCCCAGGCCAACCCGGTCACACCCGCCGACGGAAAGGCCATTTACACAGTCCGCCGGGGTTTGAATCCGTGCGTTTCCTGATTTCCAATCCTGCTCGCCACTATTCCCGACAGCGATCGCCGGCAACGTCAATCCATCGGAGAACAACTGGTCCAGCACTGCTGTCCAGGCATGGACGTCGTTATCCTCAATTGGGAGGTCAGGGCCGAGGCTCAGGTTCACGAAGTCGTATTTGGGCCGCGATTCCAGCACGTCCTGAATTCGCTCGAGGACGGTATACAGCTCTTCCTGGTCGTCCTTCATTGTGCCGACGTCAAGAACCCGATAGTGGTCGACACTCGCGTAAGGGCGTTCTGCAGTGAGGCCGTCCTGAAGTGGTCCGAACAAAAGCGCCGAGGTCACGGCCGTCCCGTGATTCTGGTATTCCGCGACAGGGTCACCGATGTTCTTGGTCTTTTTCCGGGAGACCCATGGGTCGAGCTTGTTATCCGCCTTGACCCCACCGTCAAATACGGCGACGCGGATGTCGCGGTCGATCGGCCCTTCTTTTGGCAGCCGACAGGCAAACGGCGAGAAACCCGGCGTCGCCCGCGCGACCGGGCGAAATTGCCGAAGCCGCGGCATCTCGCGGGCAAGCCGCAGAAACGAATACTTAACCACCTCGCCCGCGACGTCGCGCGGAACACGGAGGGGCAGGAAGCAGAGCCCCTCGGCGAAGAACCGTCGTTTATCGAGATTCAGCTTGATTCCAAAGGTTTCAACGTAGGCTTCAAAGCCTTCCAGAATGAACGCATCCTCTCGGACTGGTTGCGCATGAAGTACGACCTCGAGCAACGGCTCCTTGTCCTTCGAGTGCAATGGCTTAAGCTTTTCATCCGGCGGCTGGGCGCGGAAGTCTTCAATCTTGATCAGATCATCCGCCCCGGCCGAGGTTCCGCTCAGGCGGTCGATCCTGCCAGCCAATTCCTGAAAATGCGAGCGTGTGCCCGCGACGAACAGCTCGGAGGTGACGGCCGATTCCGGGGCCTTCTTCCTTGTCCATTTGTCGGGCTATACCTCGCGAGCACGGCTGCCGACAGTTTCGAGCCCATAGGTTTTAAGCAATTCGCCTGGGTAATATGACTTTGCAAGATACGACGGGTGCAGCGTCAAGAGTGCCACTGCCTGGTCTTTCGGGCAGACCTCCGCCGGCAAATCCACCAGCTCTTTCACCGTGGCCTTCACCTTCGGCGTCAGACGTTCTCGGGCTTCGGCGAACGTATAAGGGTGCCTCTTCGGCGCGCCTCCTGTTGGCGCAGCAAGATCTGACGCCAGTCTTTCCCCGTATCCAATAAGAAAATTGCTGCGCTCGGCCATTAAATCACTCCTCGTTTTCCATCCCCGCAACACCCGGCTTGGTCTTCTTCCGGATCGTATCGCGGCTGACGCCTGTTAATTCATGCACTTGCCGTTGTGAGATCCCGGCCTCCGTCAGCCACATAGCAATCTGACCTCGCTCTCGACGGGGAAGAGGTTCGACACGGCTCTGAACGACACTCCTCAGCATCTCTTCTACTGAAATATCTTGTGTGACCGCAGCCCGGCGCGCGAGCATCACTTCACGCTCTATGTCACTGAACGAGAGTCCCCGAAGGGCAACGGCGAGCGCGTCATGCCACGCAGCCGAAGCTTTGCTCAATCCAAGGAACGTTTCGATAGCCCGGCGAACGGCCTCATCGGTCGGCATCGGGAAATCGACCCGCATCTCAAAGCGACGCCAGACCGCTGGATCAAGAAGGTCGGAATGGTTTGTAGCGGCAATAAGCAAACCCGTCGGCGGCCAATCATCGATCTCCTGCAGAAGCACGGTGACGAGCCGTTTAAGTTCGCCCACATCGGTTGCGTCATCTCGTCGCTTAGCAATCGAGTCGAGCTCATCGAGCAGCAAAACGCCATCAACCCCCTTCGCGTAGTCGAGAACATGGCGAAGATTGGCTCCAGTGCGCCCGAGGAA
>JBJMQW010000131.1:0-2553 GCA_045802495.1 Allostellaceae bacterium
AAGACCGCCTGGTGCAAGGTCAGCCTGGTCTTGGCGCCATGCTCGGCAAAGGTCACCGTCACCACGGTTTCGTGACCAGGCTTTCCTTCCGCATCTTCCCAGGCAAAGGTGAAGACGAGCCGTTCCGGCTCGGCGACCTCACGGTAGACGCCCTGCTTCCAATATTCGGCGCCGTCGGGAGAGCGCATGCAGATGCGAAAGGCGCCGCCGGCCCTTACGTCCATCGTGCAGTGAAGCGTCGTAAAGCCCTGCGGTCCCCACCAGCGCGCCGCACGGTCGGGCTCGGTCCAAGCCTTGAAGACGAGCGATCGCGGGGCATCGAAGATGCGCGTAATGACGAGCTCGTGATCTGCCGATATTGCGGGGGCGCTAGTCAGTGCAGTCATCTTTGTTCTCCTCACTCTGCAACTCGCCCAAATAGGCTTCCAGGCGATCGAAGCTCTGTTCCCAGAACCGGCGATAGCGCTCCACCCATTCCGCAACGTCCTTGAGCGGGCCCGGCTCGAGCCGGCAGGGCCGCCACTGCGCCTCACGGCTGCGCGCGATCAGCCCGGCGCGCTCCAGGACTTTGAGGTGCTTGGAGACAGCGGGAAGGCTCATTTCGAACGGCTCTGCCAACTCGGTGACCGAGGCCTCGCCCGAGGCGAGACGGCTCAGGATCGCCCGCCGGGTCGGGTCGGCGAGCGCTGCGAAGGTGGTAGTGAGCGGGTCGGGGGTCATGCGGTATTTAACTAGGTAGTTAATTATCTACCAGGTTAAGTAGTGGCGTACGTCGGGCCTGTCAAGGGAGAACGCTGCCTTTGAGAGTGCGCCCCTGTGACGGAATGGGATTTCCGAATCGAGCCGTAGTAGGCTATCGGCCTACGGTCCGTTGATTTTCGGAAGGAGGGAACGGAAATGCCTGTTTCAGGGGAACTGATCGCCGGCGTGCTGGCCAGCCTGGCGTTTGTCGGATGCAGCTTGACCAATGCCGCGCCAACGTCGAGCCAGGGGAGGCGGCGCGAGGTCGTGGTCAATGGCAAGCGGGTCAAGACCATCGACATTCATGCCCATTGCATCGTTCCCGAGGCAGCTTCGGTGATCAATCATCCATTGGAGGCGCCGGGTCTGTTGTGGAGCAACCTTGCCGACCGCATTGCGGAAATGGACGCCGAGGGGATCGATGTCGAAGCGCTCAGCATCAACCCCTATTGGTATCGCGCGGAGCGTGATGCGGCGGCCGAGCTGATCAAGATCCAGAACGAAAAGCTGGCCGAGTTTTGCGCCGCAACACCCGACCGCTTTGTCGCTTTTGCGACGGTGGCCCTGCAGCACCCTCAGCTCGCCGTCGAGCAGCTCGAATATGCGGTCAAGACATTGGGTCTGCGCGGCCTGTCGATCGGCGGCAGCGTCGCCGGGGAGGAGTTGGCAAATCCAAAATTCCATCCGGTCTGGGCCAAGGCCGAGGAGCTCGGCATCCTGATTTTCATGCATCCGCTCGGCACGAGGGAATTGGAGCCCAGCGGCCGCCTCAATGGCAGCGGCCTGTTGACCAACACGATCGGCAACCCGCTCGAAACGACGATCGCGCTGTCGCATCTGATCTTCGAGGGCACGCTCGACCGCTTTCCGGGTTTGAAGATCTGCGCCGCGCATGGCGGCGGCTTCTTGCCGTCCTACGCCAATCGCTCGGACACAGTGATCACGACGTTCCCGAACCGCGTCGGTCCGCTGCCCAAAAAGAAGCCGACGCAATACCTGAAGGACGGTCAGCTCTATTTCGACTCGATCATGTTCACCGGCGAGGCGATGCGGCACTTGATTGCCGAAACCGGCGTTGGCCAGATCATGATCGGCACCGACTACCCGTTCCCGTGGAACCGCGTGCCCGTAGACCACATCATGTCGATACCGGGCCTCAGCGACGACGACCGTATCGCCATCCTCGGCGGCACCGCGGCAAAGCTGCTCGGAATCGAGGCCTGATCAATTCTCCCGCCCCGGGATACCCTGCTGCGTGATCCGGTGGGCAAGGAACACGCAGCAGCGGACACCCGGTTCCGGTTGTTGCCGTGCGGGGCTTGGCAATGGAGCGCATCTTCTTGCGCCCGCTGGGATTCGCCCTTTGCGGCAGGTATTGCGGACGGTCGGGTTTGCACTGCTTTTCCAACAGGCCGCCCGCGACATCTGGGGCGGTGACAGCCTCGATATCATCCCGCTCGCTGCCTCGCGGCAGAGCATCGTCGTCGACGACCTCGAGAGCGGAGAGCCTCTCGATCCTGCTCGACCAGAACGCATCCCTGGCCATCCGGCTCGTCGATTACGTGCACGTGGTCAGCAAAGGAACAAACGTTTATGCGACCGCTCCGCAAGAACTGCGGGTCAATAATCAAATCCAGATTCCTTGGTATCTAGACCACATGTCCGCCTGAGGACGGGGCGACCCGTCTCACAGTATGCAGGTAACGAGGGTTGCGCCGGATTGGCCGGCGCCGAGCCTCATGCATAGGAGACGGGTCTTGGGGGATCGTATCACGTATGTCGGGCTTGATGTTCACAAGGACGGGATCGTCG
>JBJMQW010000132.1:0-17033 GCA_045802495.1 Allostellaceae bacterium
AGCTCTAAGGTGGGAACCATGCGCACCGGCTTGATCGCTCGGAAGCTCGGCATGACGCGCGTCTTCACCGAAGCGGGCAACCATGTTCCGGTGACGGTGCTGAAGGTCGACAACTGCCAAGTTGTCGCTGTGCGCACTGAATCGAACGACGGCTACACGGCATTGCAACTCGGCGTCGGCACTGCCAAGACGAAGAATGTCTCGAAGCCGCAGCGCGGCCATTTCGCCAAGGCGAAAGTCGAGCCGAAGGCGCGTCTTGCGGAGTTTCGGGTCTCGAATGACGCGTTGCTCGAGGTCGGCGCCGAAATTACGGCAGCGCATTTTCTCCCGGGTCAATATGTCGACGTGGTCGGCGTCAGTATCGGCAAAGGATTTGCCGGTGCGATGAAGCGCCACAATTTCGGGGGGTTGCGCGCCAGCCACGGCGTGTCGGTCTCCCATCGCAGCCACGGCTCGACAGGACAGCGGCAATCCCCGGGCAAGACATTCAAGAACAAGAAGATGGCCGGGCATCTCGGGGCGGAGCGCGTGACCACACAAAGTCTTCAGGTGGTAACAGCAGATCCGGACCGTGGTCTCCTGATGATCAAAGGATCTGTGCCGGGCAGCCGGGGTGGGTTTGTGCTTGTCAAGGATGCGTCAAAGCGCAAGGCCCCGGAAGGGCTGCCGTTCCCTGCAGCCCTGCGGGAAGCGGCGATCTCTGAGGGCCTGGCCGAGGGAGGCGCCTGATGAAGCTGATGGTGCGCAATCTCGACAATGACGAGGTCGGTGATATAGAGTTGGCCGAGGAGGTTTTCGGCCTCCCCGTCCGCCGCGACATCCTCGCCCGGGTCGTCAACTGGCAATTGGCAAAGCGCCGCACCGGGACGCACAAGACCAAGGGGATCAGCGAAATCCAGGGGACGACCAAAAAGCCGTACAAGCAAAAGGGCACCGGCCGCGCCCGTCAGGGGAGCCTGCGGTCCCCGCAATTCCGCGGCGGCGCAATAATTTTTGGCCCGGTGGTGCGCAGCCATGCCTTCTCGCTGCAGAAAAAGGTGCGCAAGCTCGGCTTGAAGACCGCGCTGTCTGCAAAACAGGGAGAGGGGAAGCTTGTCGTCATCGACGCCGCCAGCATCGGCGAGGCCAAGACCAAGGCGTTGCGGGCGCGGTTCGAGACGTTGGGGTGGGATTCGGTATTGATTATCGACGGCCCCACTCTCGACCAGAATTTCACTCGCGCGGCGCGCAACCTGCCGCGGGTCGATGTGCTGCCGCAGCAGGGGGCGAATGTCTACGACATCCTCCGGCGCGACACGCTCGTCCTGACGCGCGAAGCGGTGCAGCATTTGGAGGCCCGCCTCAAATGAGCCGCTTTCGCGTCATCCCGCGAGCGACGACCAAGCTCACGCGGCAAGAGATGTACGACATCGTGCGCGGCCCGGTAATCACCGAGAAGGCGACGAACGCGTCCGAGCATAATCAGGTGATCTTTCGCGTCCCGCTCGACGCCGACAAGCGCGCGGTCAAGGCGGCGGTCGAGGGGCTCTTCAACGTCAATGTGACGGCGGTCAATACGATCCGGGTCATGGGCAAGCTGAAGCGCTTCCGGGGTCGTCTCGGCCGTCGCTCGGATTACAAAAAAGCGATCGTGACGCTGCGCGAGGGACAGCGGATCGACGTGACAACCGGTATCTGAGTGGCGGAGAACCGATTTCGATGGCACTGAAGACTTTCAATCCGACCACGCCCTCGCGCAGACAGCTGGTCATCGTCGATCGCAGCGAATTGTGGAAGGGTAAGCCGGTCAAGGCGCTGACCGAAGGGTTGCGCGGCAAAGGCGGCCGCAACAACACCGGCCGCATCACGGTCCGTTGGCGCGGCGGCGGGACCAAGAGGCGCTATCGGATCGTTGATTTCAAACGCGCCAAGGTCGACGTCCCCGCGACCGTCGAGAGGCTCGAATACGATCCGAACCGCACGGCTTTCATCGCCCTGATCCGATACCAGGATGGCGAGCGGGCTTACATCCTTGCCCCGCAGCGGCTGAGTGCCGGCGACACCGTCATCTCGGGCGAACGGGTCGACGTGAAGCCGGGAAACACAATGCCGATGCGCAGCATGCCCGTGGGCACGATCATCCACAACGTCGAGATGAAGCCCGGCAAGGGTGGTCAAATTGCCCGCTCGGCAGGAACCTACGCCCAGCTGGTGGGCCGTGACCAAGGTTACGCGCTGCTGCGCCTCTCGTCCGGGGAGCTGCGCATGGTGCGGGCCGAATGCCGGGCGACGATCGGCGCCGTGTCCAATCCCGATCAGCAGAACATCGTGATCGGCAAAGCGGGCCGAAACCGGTGGCTCGGCCGTCGACCGTCGGTGCGGGGCGTGGCGATGAACCCGATCGATCACCCGCATGGCGGTGGCGAGGGCCGCACCTCTGGCGGCCGTCACCCGGTCACTCCCTGGGGCAAGCCGACCAAGGGCAAGAAGACCCGCCAAAACAAGGCGACCGACCGCCTGATCGTGCGCCGCCGTCAAAGCGCTAGCCGACGGTGATGATGTTGATTTGCCGAACAAATCTGATTATCGCGGACCAGTCTCGTCACACCGGGGAAGGCCGGTGCCTATTTCGGCCATGGGTCCCGGCTTTTGCCGGGACGGCGAAAAGTGTCAATCGGCTCCACCGTCAATCCACCTTGCTTGCCCGGTTTCGTAGGACGGAGGGATAGTTGGCGCGCTCGGTTTGGAAGGGTCCGTTTGTCGACGGCTATCTGCTGAAAAAGGCGGAAGAGGCGCGCGGCTCTGGTCGCAACCAGGTGATCAGGACCTGGTCGCGCCGGTCGACGATCTTTCCGCAATTTGTCGGGCTGACCTTTGGGGTCTACAACGGCCACAAATTCATCCCGGTGCTGGTGACCGAGAATATGATCGGCCACAAGCTCGGCGAGTTCGCACCGACCCGGACATTTTACGGGCACGCCGGCGACAAGAGGGCGAGAAGGAGCTGAGATGGGCAAACCCGCCGCCGAACGCCGGCTCGACGAGACCGAGGCTGCGGCATCGATGCGCGGTCTGCGCACCAGCCCGCGCAAGCTGAACCTTGTCGCCAAGGCTATCCGCGGCAAGACCGCCGCCTCCGCGCTGGCGGAGCTGACCTTTTCCCGCCGTCGCATTGCGCAAGACGTGAAGAAGGTGTTGCAGGCGGCGATCGCCAATGCCGAGAACAACCACCAGCTCGATGTCGACCGTCTCTTTGTCAAGGAGGCGACGGTCGGGCGGGCTTTTGTCCTGAAACGGTTTCACACCCGTGGCCGCGGACGTTCGGCTCGGGTGGAGAAGATGTTCGCTCATCTCACGGTCGTTGTCCGTGAGAGCGCCGAGGAGACAGATTAATGGGTCAGAAGGTCAACCCGATCGGGCTTCGGCTCGGCATCAACCGCACCTGGGACTCACGCTGGTTCGCCCGCAAAGAATACGGCAATCTGCTGCTCGACGATTTGGGGCTGCGCAAATTCCTGCAGAAGCGCCTGACCCAGGCAGGGCTGTCCCGTATAGTCATCGAGCGCGCCGCCAAGCGAACCAGGATCACGCTGCATTCGGCTCGCCCGGGCGTGGTGATCGGGAAAAAGGGCGTCGATATCGAGAAGCTGCGGACCGACATTTCAAAGGTGACCGACAGCGAGGTCAGTCTCAATATCGTCGAGATCCGTAAACCGGAGATCGATGCGAAGCTGATCGCCGACGGAATTGCGCAGCAGCTCGAGCGGCGGGTGGCTTTTCGGCGGGCGATGAAACGGGCCGTGCAGTCGGCGATGCGGCTCGGCGCGCAAGGGATCCGGATCAACTGCTCGGGCCGCCTCGGCGGAGCCGAGATCGCCCGCATGGAATGGTACCGCGAGGGCCGGGTCCCGCTGCATACGCTGCGCGCCGATGTCGATTTCGGCTACGGCACCGCAAAGACGACCTATGGCGTTTGTGGCGTCAAGGTATGGGTGTTCAAGGGCGAGATCCTTGCGCACGACCCGATGGCCCAGGACAAGCGGTTGAACGAGGGCCAGCCGGCCAGTCACGAGCGTGGCCGCCGCGAGGCTCTGGGATAATTTCGCAATGCTGAGCCCGAAACGCAGTAAATATCGCAAGGCGCATAAGGGGCGCGTCCACGGCCTCGCCAAAGGCGGGACGACCTTGAATTTCGGTGCCTATGGCTTGAAGGCCTCGGATCCGGGCCGGATCACCGCGCGGCAGATCGAGGCGGCGCGACGCGCGATTACCCGCCACATCCGCCGCGCCGGCCGGGTTTGGATCCGCATCTTTCCCGATGTGCCGGTGTCGCAGAAGCCGGCCGAAGTTCGCATGGGCAGCGGCAAGGGTTCGCCCGAATTCTGGGTGTGCCGGGTCAAACCCGGCCGCATCATGTTCGAGCTCGACGGCGTTTCGGCCGATATCGCCCGGGAGGCTTTTGAGCTTGCCGCCGCCAAATTGCCGGTCGGTACGCGCTTCATCCTCCGCGAGGGTGAGGAGCTCGCTCGATGAAGCCAGCCGATGTCAGGGCCAAGACCGATGACGAGCTGGTGGGCGAACTCGAGGTCCTCGGCAAGGAGAGATTCAACCTGCGCTTTCAGCGCGCCAACGGCCAGCTCGAAAATACTGCCAGGATGCGGCAGGTGCGGCGTGACATAGCCCGCATCAAGACCGTGCTCGGCGAGCGGCGACGCAGCGCGTCCTAGAGGAGGATGTAATGTCCAAGCGCGTCCTCCAGGGTGTCGTCGTCAGCGACGCCTGCGACAAGACCGTGATAGTGCGGGTCGAGCGCCGGGTCATGCACCCGGTCTACAAGAAGTTCGTTACCTCCTCGAAGAAGTACGCGGCGCACGACGAGAACAACAGCTACCGGACCGGCGATACGGTCCGTATCGAGGAAAGCCGCCCGATATCCAAGCGCAAATGCTGGATCGTCCTTGGCGGTCCGGCGGATGCGGCTCCCGGACGGCGTTCCGCCGAAGCGGCAAGCGACCCGGCTGCGGCCGAAGCCGCCGAGGCTACGGGAGGCGCCGCATGATTCAAATGCAGACAAACCTCGACGTCGCCGACAATTCGGGCGCCCGCCGGGTGCAGTGCATCAAGGTGTTGGGCGGTTCGAAACGTAAGACCGCGACGGTCGGCGACGTTATTATCGTCTCGGTCAAGGAAGCGATCCCGCGCGGCCGGGTCAAGAAGGGGGATGTCCATCGCGCGGTCATCGTCCGCACCGCCAAGGAAATCCGCCGCGTCGATGGCAGCGCAATTCGCTTCGACCGCAACGCCGCAGTGCTGATCACCAATCAGGGCGAGCCGATCGGAACCCGAATATTTGGTCCGGTGACCCGCGAGTTGCGCGCGCGGCGATTTATGAAAATCGTGTCGCTGGCGCCCGAAGTGCTGTAGGCGCGGAGCGGGAACATGCCGAAGCTGAAAATCAAGAAGGGCGACAATGTGGTCGTCATCGCCGGGCGCGATAAGGGGAGGACCGGAGAGGTGTTGCGCGTGTTTCCCGACGAGTCGCGCATCATCGTCCAGGGCGTGCATGTCGCCAAGCGGCATACTCGCCAGCGGATGGGCGAACCTGGCGGCATCGTCGAGAAGGAGCTGACGATCCATATTTCCAATGTCGCCCATATCGATCCGCAATCCCGCAAACCCACCCGGGTCGGCTACAAGACACTGCAGGATGGACGCAAGGTTCGGTTCGCCCGCCGTTCGGGCGAAGTGATCGACAGGTGAGGCCATGAGCAGGTCGCGGCTGCACGAGCTCTACGAGGCGACGGTTCGTCCGGCGCTGATGCAGGAATTTGGCTACAAGAACCCGATGCAGGTGCCGCGCCTTGAAAAGATCGTGGTCAATATGGGCGTCGGCGAGGCGGTGCAGGACAGCAAGAAGGTCGAGGCTGCGGCCAACGACCTAACGGCGATCACCGGCCAGCATCCGGTGATCATCAAGGCCAAACGGTCGATTGCGACCTTCAAGCTGCGCCAAGGCATGCTGATCGGCTGCAAGGTCACGCTGCGGCGAGAGCGGATGTACGAGTTTCTCGATCGCCTGATAACCGTCGCACTGCCGCGGGTGCGCGATTTTCGGGGGCTGTCGGGGAGAAGCCTCGACGGGCGGGGCAATTTCGCGCTCGGCCTCAAGGAACAGCTGGTGTTTCCGGAGATCGACTATGACCGGGTCGATGCGACGCGCGGAATGGACGTGGTTGTCGTTACTACGGCAAAGACCGACCCGGAGGCCAAGGCGCTCCTCAAAGCCTTTGACATGCCTTTCGCCAATTGATCGTCCGTGGAGATTACAGAGTTGGCAAAGAAGAGCTCGATCGGAAAGAACGCCATGCGAATAAAGCTGGCCAAGAGCATCGCCGGGCGGCGCGCGCGGCTAAAGGCGATCGCCGTGGACCGAACCGCTCCACCCGAAGAGCGTTTTTCCGCCCAGCTCAAATTGGCAGAGCTGCCGCGCAACGGCTCCGAAACTCGTGTCCGAAACCGCTGCTCGCTGACCGGCCGGCCACGCGGGTACTACCGAAAGTTCAGGTTGTCGCGCATTGCGCTGCGCGAACTCGCCTCGTCGGGGCAAATCCCGGGCATGGTTAAATCGAGCTGGTAGAGGGGCGCAGCCATGACAATGAGCGACCCTCTGGGCGACATGCTGACGCGTATCCGCAACGGACAACGCGCACGTCAAGCGGTTGTCGCCTCTCCCGCATCAAAGATCCGCGCCAATGTGCTCGAAGTGTTGAAGCGCGAGGGCTATATCCGCGGCTTCACCCACGAATATGTTCGCCCCGGCGTCGCCGAGCTGAAGATCGAGCTGAAATATGTCGACGGAGAGCCGGTGATCCGCGAGATAGCGCGGATATCGAAACCAGGCCGGCGCATTTATTCGCGCATCGCAGACTTGCCGCGAAGCTATAATGGGCTTGGAATATCGGTCCTGTCGACGCCACGGGGCGTTATGTCCGATAACGAGGCCCGCGCCGCGAAGGTCGGCGGCGAAGTCCTCTGTCGCGTCTTCTGAGGCTTGTTCGATGTCGCGTATCGGCAAGAATCCTGTGGCGGTCCCGAATGGGGTCGAGGTGGAGCTTTCGGGCCAGACGCTGAGCGCCAAGGGCGCGCTCGGCACCCTGAGCTTGGTCGTCAGCAACGAAGTTACGGCTACGATCGCCGACGGCATGGTGACGATTGCCCCGACGAGCGATGCAAAGCATGCGCGCGCGATGTGGGGGACCACCCGCGCGCTGGTCAACAATATGGTGACCGGGGTTTCGAAAGGCTTTTCGGTCACCCTCGAGATCAACGGCGTCGGCTACCGCGCGGCGGTTCAAGGCGACACTCTCAATTTGCAGCTCGGCTACAGTCACGATATAGCCTTTCCAATCCCCAAGGACGTCAGGATCGCCTGCGAGAGGCCGACCATCATCACGGTCAGCGGCGCCGACCGTCAGCGCGTCGGTCAGGTCGCCGCCGAGATCCGCGCTTACCGTCCGCCCGAACCGTACAAGGGCAAGGGGATCAAATACGCTACCGAGACCGTCCGCCGGAAGGAAGGCAAAAAGAAGTAGATCGATGTCCGACAAATCCAAGGCCTTATTCTTGCGCCGCCGGCAGCGGGTACGCGCGAAACTGCGCCTTACCGCCAACGACCGGCCGCGCCTTTCGGTTTTTCGCTCGTCGAAGCACATCTATGCGCAAATCATCGACGATGCGAAGGGGCGTACATTGGCGGCGGCGTCGAGCTTGGATAGCGGACTGAAGACCGCCCTCAAGACCGGCGCCGATATCGCCGCGGCGAGTGCCGTCGGCAAGCTGATTGCCGAGCGGGCCAAGGCGGCGGGAGTTGGGCGCGTTGTGTTTGATCGCGGCGCTTATCTGTTTCACGGCCGGGTCAAAGCCTTGGCCGACGCCGCCCGCGAGGGCGGCCTTGATTTTTGAGGGAACCGGGAATGGCACGCACGCAGGGTGAGCGGCGCGGACGAGGCGATGGCGACCGCCAGTCCCGCGAGCGCGAAGACAGCGAATTCACCGAAAAACTCGTCAACATCAACCGCGTCGCCAAGGTCGTGAAAGGCGGGCGCCGTTTCGGCTTTGCGGCGCTGGTGGTGGTCGGCGACCGCAAGGGCCGAGTAGGCTACGGCTCGGGAAAGGCCCGCGAAGTGCCGGAGGCCATTCGCAAGGCCACCGAGCAGGCGCGGCGCGGCATGATCCGGGTGCCGCTGCGTGAAGGCCGCACGTTGCACCACGACATCATCAGCAGCTATGGCGCCGGCCGGGTGATCGTCCGCGCCGCAAAGGCTGGGACCGGGATCATTGCCGGCGGTCCAATGCGTGCAATCTTCGAAGCGCTGGGGATCCACGATGTGGTCGCGAAATCTATCGGGAGCCCCAATCCGCACAACATGATCAAGGCGACCTTCGTGGCGTTGAGCCGGGCGACTAGCCCGCGGGCGGTCGCTGGGCGGCGTGGCAAGAAAGTCGGCGAGATACTCGGCCGCCGGGACGCCGAACCGCGCGAGGCCGTGTAATGGATGGCAAGAAATCGGTGACCGTCGTGCAGACGGGCAGCCCGATCGGCCGCAAGCCGGATCAGGGAGCGACTTTGAAGGGCCTCGGGCTGAACAAGAGACACCGTCGCCGCGTGCTCGAGGACACGCCCGCGGTGCGCGGCATGATCAACAAGGTAAAGCATTTGGTGAGGGTTGAAGAAGAGGGTTAGGGAGTTACCCTCGTCTGCCCGGCCCGGCGGCTGGATCCGCCCTTCGCCGCATCTGGTGGATTGGGTGCGGGCGGAGCGAGACGGGTGAGATGCGCCAGCCACTGTAATCGGATACATTGAAGCGATGAAGCTCAACGAGATCAGGGACAATCCCGGCGCGCATTACCGGGCGAAGCGGGTGGGGCGCGGCATCGGGTCAGGCAAAGGCAAAACCTCGGGCCGCGGCGGCAAGGGCCAGACAGCGCGGACCGGCGTCGCGCTAAACGGGTTCGAGGGTGGGCAGACGCCGCTCCACCGGCGGCTGCCGAAGCGCGGCTTCAACAACAAAATTTTTCGCAAGGACCTGAAGGTGATCAATCTCGGTCGCCTGCAAACGGCGCTCGATGATGGTAAACTGAAGCCGGAGGGTACGCTGGACGGTGCGGCGCTGGTTGCTTCGGGTTTGCTCCGGCGGCTCGGCGACGGCGTACGCCTTCTCGCGAAGGGCGAACTGCGCACGCCCATCACGATCGCGGTCACCGGTGCGTCGAAAGCGGCGATCGCTGCCGTCGAAAAGGCTGGCGGTCGGGTCATTTTGCCTGCCGGCAATGCGAAGGAAGATGCACCGGAGGATACCGCCTCAGCCTAGATACTGCGGCGCCGCTCCGGTCTTTTGATGAGGAATGCCTAATGGCCTCGGCCGCCGAACAACTCGCGTCCAGCATCAATCTTTCGGCTTTCTCGAAGGCCACCGAACTCAAGAGCCGAATCTGGTTCACCCTCGGCGCTCTGGTGATCTACCGGCTCGGCACCTACATCCCGATCCCCGGCATCGACCCGTCCATTCTGCAGGAAGTCTTTTCGCGCAATGCCGGCGGCATTCTCGGCATGTTCGACATGTTCTCGGGTGGCGCGCTCGGGCGCATGACGATCTTCGCGCTGAACATCATGCCGTATATCTCGGCATCGATCATCATCCAGCTGCTGACGGCCGTCTCGCCCACCCTCGAAGCGCTGAAGAAGGAAGGCGAGAGCGGCCGCAAGAAGCTGAACCAGTATACCCGGCTCGGCACGGTGCTTCTTGCTGCGGTTCAATCCTACGGTATTGCCGTCGGTCTTGAAGGAATGCGCGCCGGTGCGCAATCCGCGGTCCTCGACCCCGGATTGTTCTTCCGCTTGGTCACGGTCGTGACCTTGACCAGCGGCACGGTCTTTCTGATGTGGCTCGGCGAGCAGATAACCGCCCGCGGGGTCGGCAACGGCATATCGTTGATCATCATGGCCGGCATCGTCGCCAACCTGCCTCACGCTCTCGCCTCGACCTTGGAACTCGGCCGCACCGGCGCGATCTCCACCGTCTTCATTATCATCTTCCTGTTGATGTCGGTCGCGGTCGTTGCCTTCATCGTGTTCATGGAGCGCGCCCAGCGCCGGATTCTCGTCCAATACCCGAAACGTCAGGTCGGCAACAAAATGTTTGGCGGCGACGCGTCGCATCTGCCGCTCAAGATCAACACCTCCGGCGTCATCCCGCCGATCTTCGCGTCCTCTCTGTTGCTGCTGCCGGCGACCGTCGCCAATTTCGAAGCGAACGGGCAGGGCTTTGGCTGGATCGGAGAGATCACCGCTTATCTGGCCCACGGTCGGCCGCTCTACATGGCGCTCTACGTCGGCTTGATCGTCTTCTTCTGCTTTTTCTATACCGCCATCGTCTTCAATCCGACCGAAACCGCCGACAATCTTCGCAAATATGGCGGGTTCATTCCCGGAATCAGGCCGGGGAAAAATACTGCTGATTATCTCGATTATGTTCTCACCCGGCTGACCGTCGTCGGCGCCGCCTACTTATCGGCAGTTTGCATTCTCCCCGAGATATTGATCTCGGAATACTCGGTTCCGTTCTACTTTGGCGGGACAAGCCTCTTGATCGTCGTCAGCGTGACGATGGATACGGTCGCGCAGATCCATTCCCACCTGTTGGCGCATCAATATGAGGGTCTCATCAAGAAGGCGAGGCTCCGGGGAAGACGGGGATGAACATCATCCTGCTCGGCCCGCCCGGCTCAGGGAAGGGCACTCAGGCAAAGCGCCTTGAGCAGGCCCACGGCATCGTCCAGCTCTCCACCGGTGACATGTTGCGCTCCGCGACCTCGACCGACAGCGAGTTCGGCGGGCGCGTCAAAGCCATCATGGATTCGGGCCAGCTCGTTCCAGACGACATCATGATCGAGATGATCGACCGACGTATCGTCCGGCCCGACGCCAGGAAGGGTTTTATCCTCGACGGCTTTCCGCGCAACGTGCCTCAGGCCGAGGCGCTCGACGCGATGCTGGCGGCGCATAACCTAAAGCTGGATCACGTGATCCTGCTCGATGTCGATGAGGCGGCGCTCATCGACCGGCTCTCGGGGCGCTTCACTTGCGCCAAGTGCGGGGCAAGCTTTCACGATCGATCCCATCGGCCAGGGCGCGACGGCGTCTGCGACGGTTGCGGCGGCACGGAGTTTGTTCGGCGCGCCGATGATCGCCCCGAGGCCGTCAAAGCGCGCTTCAAGGTGTATCACGATCAAACCGCACCGATACTGCCCTATTATCGTGACCGAGGCATTCTCCGACGGGTCGATGGGATGGCCCCGATCGCCTCGGTAACGCGCGAAATTGATCGCATTCTGGGCTGCATTGGTCAGCATTGACGGGAGCGCGGCGATCCCTATAATGCTCGCCCTTGCGAAAGTGCGAAATAGCCCTCATTTCTGATCTTTAAAGGAGAAGCGCAGGTGGCGCGGATCGCTGGCGTCAATATCCCCAATCAGAAGCGGGTCCCGATCGGTCTGACCTACATCCATGGCATCGGCCCGACCAAGGCGCTTGAAATATGCGGCAAGGTCGGCATTCCGACCGAGCGGCGAGTGCATGAGCTGACGGATGACGAGGTGTTGCGGGTCCGTGAGCTGATCGACCGCGAATACACGGTCGAGGGCGATCTGCGGCGGCAGGTCGCGATGAGCATTAAGCGGCTGATGGATTTGGGGTGCTATCGCGGGTTGCGGCATCGGAAGGGTCTTCCTGTCCGCGGCCAGAGGACGCACACCAACGCGCGGACGCGCAAGGGACCGGCGCGCCCGATCGCCGGCAAGAAGAAATAGCGTTCGCAAACCCTATCAGACAGCGGAAGCAATTACATGGCGAGAACGGGGGCACCGGCGCCGCGGCTGCGTCGGCGCGAACGGAAGAACATCACATCGGGCACGGCCCATGTGAACGCCACCTTCAATAACACGATGATCACGATAACCGACGCGCAAGGCAACACGATTGCATGGTCATCCTCCGGCAGCCAAGGTTTCAAGGGCTCGCGCAAATCGACGCCCTACGCGGCGCAGGTCGCTGCAGAGGACGCCGGGCGCAAGGCCATGGAGCATGGCATGCGCACCCTCGATATCGAGGTCAAGGGGCCGGGTTCCGGACGGGAATCGGCGTTGCGGGCGTTGCAGGCAATTGGCTTCGCGGTCACCTCAATTCGGGACGTGACGCCGATCCCGCATAATGGCTGCCGCCCGCCGAAACGTCGCCGGGTCTGATACGCTGTCGCCCGGTCGAACGGGAAAGACCCGGCAACCCGTTGCCGGCTGATTTGCGGAAACGTCCGCCCAAGGAAAGATCGAGGTACAATTCGTGCTTCAGAGAAATTGGCAAACCCTGATCAAACCGAAGCAGCTCTCAGTCGAGCCAGGCGATGATCCCAAGCGGACCGCCACGGTTGTCGCCGAACCGCTCGAGCGCGGCTTCGGCTTGACGCTCGGCAACGCGTTGCGGCGCGTGTTGCTGTCCTCGCTGCAAGGTGCGGCCGTCACATCGATGCAGATCGAGGGCGTGTTGCACGAATTCTCTTCGCTGCCGGGTGTGCTCGAAGACGTGACCGACATCGTTCTCAACGTAAAGAGCATTGATCTGCGGATGTATGGCGAGGGGCCGAAGCGCATGCGGCTGCGCGCCAATGGTCCCGGCGAGGTTCGCGCCGGCGCGATCGAAACCGGCCACGACATCGACATCATGAACCCCGACCTGGTGATCTGCACGCTCGACAGCGGCGTCCGCATTGCGATGGAGTTGACCGTCGAGAACGGCAAGGGCTATGTCCCGGCGACGCAAAACCGCCCCGAGGACGCGCCGATCGGCCTCATTCCGGTGGATGCGCTGTTCAGCCCCGTGCGCAAGGTGTCGTACCGGGTCGAAAACACCCGCGTCGGTCAGGTAACCGATTACGACCGGCTGGCGCTGCGGGTCGAGACCAACGGCGCCGTCACCCCCGAAGATGCGGTGGCGCTCGCAGCGCGGATCTTGCAGGACCAGCTGCAGCTGTTCATCAATTTCGAAGAGCCGCGGCACCCCTCGGAAGAGGCGCGCCCGAGCGAGCTGCCGTTTAACAAGAATTTGCTGCGCAAGGTCGATGAGCTTGAGCTGTCGGTTCGCTCGGCCAATTGCCTGAAGAACGACAACATCGTTTATATCGGCGACCTCGTTCAGAAATCCGAGGCGGAAATGCTCCGGACGCCAAATTTCGGTCGCAAATCCTTAAACGAGATCAAAGAGGTGCTAGCGCAAATGGGGCTGCATCTCGGCATGGAGATCCCGAATTGGCCGCCCGAAAACATCGAGGAATTGGCCAAGCGCCTCGACGAGCCCTATTGAGGATTTTATGCGCCATCGCCTTCACGGCCGCGGCTTCAGCCGCAAATCCGCCCATCGCAAGGCGATGTTCGAGAACCTCGCCGCCGCGCTGATCAAGCACGAACAGATCCGGACCACCTTGCCCAAGGCCAAGGATCTGCGTCCGCTCGTCGAGCGGCTGATCACGGCCGGCAAGCATGGCGGCCTCGCCAACCGGCGCCGCGCGATCGCCGCGCTGCAGGACGCCGGTCTTGCCGACAAGCTGATGACCACATTGGCGCAGCGCTACCAGAACCGGCCGGGCGGCTACATCCGCATCATCAAGGCCGGCTATCGCTATGGCGACAATGCCGCGATGGCGCTCATCGAACTGGTGGACCGCGACCCCGACGCGAAAGGGAAAGATTCGGGCCCAACCGCGACCGAGGAAAAGCACGAAGCCGAAGCCGCCGCTTAGCTCGGGGGATGAGAACACTTGCCGAAACAGCCAAATAGCATACGTGCCAGCGAGCTTTCGCCCACGCCCCTCCCCGCGTAGTCTCCATTTATGCTGTCTCTCCAGGCGCAGGCCATACAGAGACGCCGACTGCGATTGATCTCTAACCAGAAGGAAATTCGGGGAAGAGACCGCGCTACGTTCGAGGTGTCAATCGCGCGAAGGGGCGACGCGATGACGGTCGTCTCTGGCGACACATCTCCCTTTACGCGAGTTTACGCAGCGGGCGTTCCGGCAAGGTAGCTAGACTATCCACAGCCGCCGGAAGCGGCAGGTAACAACCTGGACACCCGTTATACCGACCTATGCCCTTGCAGCTGTGTAACCAATTGTCCGAAAATCGGTGCAACATCAGCGGTGTGGTTCTGCCTATTTTTTAGGCAGATCACTAATATATTAACGAACCTACGCACTTGGGATTTGAGCCCTTAATTTCCCCACAGAGTTATCCACCATATCCGTGGAAAACTGTACGTTTAACGTACGAAATTGACGATCTTCTGAGTTCGGGCCGTGGGAGCAGGGAATTGGAATCGCGGGGCAATATTACTGCGAAGCTGATTGTCGTCCTTCGGGTATTTCGTACGGAACCGTACGATTCAGGGTTCCGTTTGCAGGTCATGGACAATCCCAGCGCGCTACGCAGAAAGGCGGCTCAATATTTCGAGAACGCCGCATCGGCCCCGATTTCCGAGAAAGCCGAAAAGCTAAGGGAGGTGGGACGCCAATTGGAACTTTGGGCTGATGATCTCGAAGAAGTTGAGACGCGCGGGCAAAATCTAAGTCACGGATAAAGCCCGCAAGCGATGACGACCCTGCGCTAGTTAGGAGAGCAGGCGGGCGTACTCATCCCTGACGGTGCTGTAGCAGTCGCAGGAGGCTGCCTCCAAACCCAGGCGGTCGATGATGTGGACCTGGGCGTGACTGTTGCGGATCAACCCGGCAACTTTGAGCGTGCCCAGCGCGACCGTGACACCGGCCCGCCGCACCCCGAGCATCTGCGAAAGAAATTCGTGGCTAAGCGGCAACTGATCGTTGGGCGAGCGATCATGGGCGGTGAGCAACCAGCGAGCCAGACGTTCCGGTACCGTATGCCGCCCATTGCAGGCCGCCGTTAACGAGACCTGGACGTGCAGCGCCTGGGCGTACCGCAGCAGCACTCCCAGAAAACCGGCGCGGTGACCCACTTCTTCGCGAAAGCGTTTGCCGGCATTCGCAAGGCAGACCCGGGAATCTGGACCATCGCTTCGAGAGGGGGAGCTGTCCGCACCGAGGAGGACCGGCGTTCCGACCAACCCTTCGTTGCCGATCATCCCGACCTCGATCGTGGCCACATCCTCCAGGGGCTGGACAAGCGACACCATCCCTTCCTGGGGAAAGTAGACATGATCGATCGACGTGCCCGGTGATGAGAGCGTCTGTTTCTGTGGGAGCGGGACCGTTTCGAGGTGCGCCCTGAGCGGGTCGAGATCGTCTGGAGACAACGCGCGAAGTAACCGATTTGCGACGGGAATCGCGGCATGTGCCCCTCCGAAGAATTCGAGCAAGAGCACAGGCATCTCCCAGCCGTCCGCGCCCAAGGGGCCGTTGCGGACGATGCCGGTGATATGGGCAGCGGTTCCCCGGATTACAGGTGCACTGGGCAACCGATTTTAGATGAGGGAGCATTATTACGTACGGTTTCGTACTGATTTAACGGTGCTGTGCTTTGTACTCTTGTGCAGGAGCGTACCATTGGGGAGCTGGCCCATGATGGTTGTACAAATTGAAAAGCCAGCGAATGACGCTGGCTGTGTGGTTTGCCGAGCTGCGGTCTTGGCTGGATTCAAATCACTGTGAGCCGGCCTTGTTTTCTCCCTCAGGGAGGATAATTGATAATATGATTTTTCAATATCATTTCGAAAATGATAATCACGCCTGTCGGTTTGCTTCTGCTTTCAAAAAATACGCGGACTCAATTCGGCGAACAATAGGTACCGAACGGCTCGATTTCTTGCGCGAGCGCCGCGAGAGGGCAATTTCCGATGCGGCCGGACCATTTTCCGGGAATTTGAATCCCATAACCCGGCAGAATGAACGCGACAGAAACTCCGACAACCCGTTGCCTTGACCGTTTATGACCTGTGTTGGGGCTGCTTCGTGGCGCCGGGGTTCGCGCGCGGCACCGAACGGCGTACCTCCGCCGCCGATTTGGGCCGATTGTCTCTTACGGATCAAGAACGCGCGGGCGCGGTCCGACCGCTTCACCCCCGCAACCAAACAGTCGCTCTTCGCGAAATCCAGGGTCGGCTCCGGGGCATCAGCGCCCGAACCCCTCTGAGGCGCCCGGAGGGGGCCCTCCGGGCCGCCACCGAATTCAAGGCATTCCACCCGAGTCAAATCGGCGGACCTCCAACCCGGTGGCCGTTGAAACCGACCCCTAAGATCCGACTCCCGCCACCGTCAATTCAGGGCTTTTTACCGGGTGACCCCAGGGGTGACCCCAGGGCCGGGCGAACTCGACCCGGTAGCCCCCTGGTCATCGTTCTTCCCGGGCGCGTTTTGCTTGGCCGGGTCGCGCACGGATTGGCTCTGGTCTCGCACCGTATCGCGCTGGTGGGGAGTTTCGAGAGGTCCTGCCTGTGGCGAATTCATGTGAGCAGGGGCGCCGGCAGCGGGGCCCGAGGTGACGCCGGGAGCGGTTCCTTGATTGGTTTGTGCGTGCAACTGGGCCGACAAAAGAAGCGCCGCTGTGATCGCGACAAGCATCTTTCCGATCATGCAATTTCTCCCGCGATTTACTATTTCCGCGAACAAGAAGCATGCCGCACCGGTTCCGATTTAACGCAGCCCGTAGCGACTGAGCGGACGATCACTTGCGTGGTGCGTGTTCGGAAAGGCCAGACATTTCGCGCTTCCGTGATGCAGCGGTCATTCTCGCAAATTTCTCTGGGATGACGATCTTCACGGCTTCGGGCGTCGCGTGTATGCGAGCGGCCGGCGCATCTTCGTTGTGCAATACAGGTTGCGAGAAGGCCGGGGCGGAAGATCCCCTTAAATGCGAATAAGCGCCGGCCACAGCTTCCGGACCGGGCCCGGCAGGGCTAATCCAATCCCGGACGTTTTCTGCGGCAAAGGTGCATTGACTCCTGTCCGATGACTGGGTGATCCAGGATCATTCCGCCG
>JBJMQW010000133.1:0-6399 GCA_045802495.1 Allostellaceae bacterium
GCGCTGCCAGGTGCGGTGCGACGGCCGGGACAAGACGCCCTCGCGCATCAGGCTGATATGGACGGCCATCACCTCGCCGACAAAGCCGGCCTCGAGCCGTTCCTTCATATACATCAGGGTCGGGTTGACGCGCGCCTGCAAGCCGACTGCGGTGACAAGCCCCTTGGCCCCGGCCAGCGCCGTCAACTCCATGGCCTCTGCTGTGGTCCGTCCGAGCGGCCATTCGCAATAGACGTGCTTGCCCGCCTCCAGCGCTGCCTTGGTCGGCGTGTAGTGCGACGGCACGCGCACGACGATTGCGACCGCGTCGATTTCCGGTGAGGCGACCATCTGGCGCCAGTCGCCAAAGGCCAAGCGGGCACCCCAAGCCTGGCGCGCCGCCTCCGCGCTGTCGGCCCTGGTGGTGCAGACTGCCGTCAGCTCCACATCGCCGCTCGCCCGCACCGCCGGCAGGTGGGAACGGGCCGACCAGGTGCCGGTGACGCTGGCGCCGACCAAGCCCAGCCGAATCTTGTCTGCCATGTCGCCTTTCCTTCCCGAGCTCCACATCGTCGTCGAGTATCTTATTACCGCGCGGCGGTGGGGAACCAAATTTGCGCGTTTAGTTCTCGACGAAGGATTTCAGTCTCCCCAACGCCTGCTCCCATTGGTCAGAAATGCGTTCGAGGTACGATTGCAGCTCTTTGAGCGGTTCGGGCCTAAACTCGAACAGGCTCTCGCGGCCGACACGTGCTCCGTGCACTACACCCGCGTCTTGCAGTACACGCAGATGCTTGGTGATTGCCTGCCGCGTAAGAGCCGAACCTTCGGCGAGCCGGGAGATCGATTGCGGCGGCCCGGCAGACAATTTGCCGATCAGCGACAGCCGCGTCTCGTCACCCAAGGCTGCAAAGATCGAGGCGCGCCCCGCGAGTTCAGATCGGGGTTTGGGCTGAATGCTCGACATGCCGATCAATGTTCGTCATTTGCTGGGTCCAGCCGAGGTCGTTCATTCGGAATGCTTCAAACCGACGATCTTTGGGAATTGCATCAAATCCGGATTCCCGCAGCAGAAGAACGGTGCCGCCGTTCTTCGGCTCGAGCCTGAACTCGACCAAGGTCGTCGGCTCGTGCGAGTAGTCGACCGCGGGATCGATCGCATACGGGTGCCAGGTAAACGAAAAGAGCCGTTCGGGCTCCATCTTCTGCACGGTCGCCTCCCACCTGATGTGCTCGTAGCCGGGATGAGTGATGCGGCCTCGTGAAACCTGTCCCGGCACGAACGGCCCGTCCAGCTTCACCCGAAACCATTCACCGAACTCGCGATGGTCTGTCAACGCACGCCAGACACGGGATACAGGCGCTTTCAACTCGATCTGTTTCTCGATGCTATCGTTCATACGCAACCTCCTGGTTGCGGCATATTTAGCGTGTTCCGTCTCGACGCGCAACCATTTTATTGCGCTTTGGTCAGCGGACCGGCGCCCACAGCACCTCTTCGATATCGTTGGCGCCGGTTGCCAGCATGACGAGGCGATCGAAGCCGAGCGCAATGCCGGCGCATTCGGGCAACCCGTATTGGAGCGCGGCGAGGAAATCGTCGTCGATCGGATAGGTATGGCCGTAGAGCTGCTGCTTGCGGGCTTGGTCGACGACGAAGCGGGCTCGCTGCTCGGCCGGGTCGGTCAGTTCGCCAAAGGCGTTGGCGAGCTCAAGACTGCAAGCATAGATCTCAAAGCGCTCGGCCAACCGCGGGTCGTTCGGGCTGCGGCGCGACAGTGCCGCCATCGCCAGCGGATAATCATAAAGGATGGTCGGGACGCCGACGCCGAGCGAGGGCTCGATCCGCTCGAGGAAGATGCGGAAGAACAGCGCTTCCCAATCATCCCCGGGATGTGGAGCGACGCCGACAGCCCTCGCCTCGGCGTGGAGACGGCTCGCATCCGGCCGCAGAGGATCGGGAGCCGTCGCCAGCAAATCGATGCCGCCATGCTCGCCAAAGGCCTCCGCCACGCTGAGCCGTCGCCATTCGCCCCGGGCATCGGCAGTACGGCCGCGCCAAGCCAGCGCTTCCACACCTGCAGCCTCTTGGCAGGCGCGGATCAGCGCTATGCTTTCCTCCATCAGATCGCGATAGGAGGCGCCGGCGCGATACCATTCGAGCATCGAGAATTCCGGGTGATGGGTCGGACTGCGCTCGCCATTGCGGAAGACATGACCCAGCTGCCAAATGCGCGGCATGCCGGCGGCCAGCAGCTTCTTCATCGCATATTCCGGCGAGGTGTGGAGGTAGCGCCTCTCGCGTCTCGCATCGATCGGTTCGTGAAGCTCGGTCGCAAAGGCCTGAAGATGCGGTTCGAGGCCTGGGCTCACCTGCAATGCCGGCGTGTCGACCTCGACATAGTCGCGCTCGCCGAAGAAGCTGCGCACCGTCGCGACGAGCCGGGCCCGCTGCTCGAGCCGGCCGCGGCGCAACGCGAAACGATCGGGCCGCCACCACTGCTCCATCCTGTTGCCCTCGTTCTTTTCGATCTGCCGACCTATGTTAGGTTCTGCACAGCCAGCCTCCGTCCGAGAACTCGCCAATGAAGATCAACGCCATCGACCTCAAACCGGGGAATGTCCTCGAACACCAGAACAAGCTCTGGCTCGTCTTGAAGCGCGAGCTGGTCCAACCGGGCAAGGGCGGAGCCTTTGCCCAGGTCGAGCTGCGCGACCTGCGCGCCGGAACCAAGCTCAACGAGAGGTTCCGTACCCAGGAAACCGTCGAGCGCGTGCGCCTCGACGAAAAAGAAATGCAGTTTCTGTTCATGGAGAATGGTCAAGCCACCTTCATGGACAACGACACCTACGAGCAGATCTCGATCACCCGAGACACAATCGGCGATCCGGCCGATTTTCTGAGCGAAGGGATGATCTGCACAGTCATGCTCTATGACGGGTCGGCTCTCTCCGTCGAGCTGCCGCCAAACGTGGTGATGGAAGTCGTCGAGGCCGACCCCGTGGTGCGCGGGCAGACCGCCTCTTCCTCCTACAAGCCGGGCAAGCTCGAGAACGGTCGCCGTGTCATGATTCCCCCGCATATCGGCCCCGGCACGCGGATCGTGGTCAGCACCTCGGACGGAAGCTATCTCGAACGGGCCAAAGATTGAGACGGCTCAGTCGCAGAGCCGCAACCCCGATCCCCGCCGCAACGAGGCAGGTGAAGGAAGCGCCGCCTTGAGGATTTCTTACGCATGGCCGTCCGTTCGCCGATCCTGAATGTCATGGGCAACGCCGCGCTTAAGGCGGCGCGCGGCCTGATTCGCGATTTCGGCGAGGTCGAGCACCTCCAGGTTTCGGTGAAGGGCACGGGGGAATTCGTCTCGACGGCCGACCTCAAGGCGGAACGGACACTCAAAGCCGAACTCAAGAAAGCGCGACCCGGCTACGCGATGCTGTTCGAGGAGGGCGGCGCCGAACCAGGCTCGGATGCGCGGCATCGCTGGATTGTCGATCCGCTCGACGGTACGACAAATTTTTTGCACGGCATTCCCCACTTCGCGATTTCGATCGCGCTCGAACGCGATGACGAGATCGTCGCGGGAGTCGTCTACGAGCCGATTCGCGACGAGATGTACTGGGCCGAGAAGGGCGCCGGCGCCTATGTCAACGACCGTCGCCTCCGCGTCTCCGCCCGGCGTCAGCTCGCTGAGGCGGTGATCGGCACCGGGATCCCCTATGGGGACCGCGCCGACGACCAGGCCTATATGGCCACTCTGGCGAGCGTTATGGCGGCGACGAGCGGCGTCCGGCGCATGGGCGCGGCGGCGCTCGATCTGGCCTATGTCGCTGCCGGCCGGTATGACGGTTTTTGGGAATTCGGCCTGTCGCCGTGGGACATCGCCACAGGGATTCTGCTGGTCCGCGAAGCCGGGGGGTATGTGAGCGACATGGCGGGCGGTCACGGCATGATGGCCAGCGGCGATGTGGTGGCGGCGAACGATCATCTGCACCTTCCACTCGCCGCGGTTATCAAAGAGGCCGTGCGGGGAAGCCGGAAAGCGTCCTGATCCGGACACGGAGATTTCGTTGTTGCCGAAGCAGGCGATGCGCTACTTTTGCGTGACCGTCGGTCACCGGTACGTGGCGGCGTGTTTGAAGGGTTGATTCGAGGGATGGGCATCGCGCGTTTCGACCGAGGCTCCGCGGGGTCGGTCGGATGTCGACGCAAGGCGGCGGGGGTTTTCGGGCAACGGTGAGCGTCAGCGCGATTCCACATCGGCGCAGAGCGGCCGGTACCCACAAATCGGGCCGTTTCCTCATTCGGATGGGGCTGTTTCTCGTGCTGGTGGCCGCCTTGGCCGCGATGCTCGGGCGACCGCTGGTCGACGCCTTCATGGGGAATCCCGCGGTGAACGGCGTGATTCTCGGCATCCTGATCGCCGGCATTATCTACATTTTTCGGCAGGTGGTCCTGCTCGACCCGGAAATGGCGTGGATCGAAGGTTTCCGCAATAACCAAACCGATGCCGGGCCAGGCGCACGGGCGCCGAGGCTGCTTGCCCCGATGGCCCGCATGCTCGGGGCGCAGCAGGGGCGGCGCGTCAGCCTATCGGCCAGTTCGTTGCAGGCCCTGCTCGACGGCATCTCGTCGCGGCTCAACGAAACGCGCGAGACCTCGCGGTACCTGATCGGCGTCCTGGTGTTCCTCGGCCTCCTCGGAACCTTTTACGGCCTGTTGGAAACCGTGCGCTCGGTGGGGGGCGTTCTCGGCGCACTCAACATCGGAGGGAGCGACGTCGCCCGCGCCTTTTCCGATCTGAAGAACGGCCTGCAATCGCCGCTGCACGGGATGGCAACCGCCTTTAGCGCGTCGCTCTTCGGGCTCGCCGGCAGCCTCGTCCTCGGGTTTCTCGATCTGCAAGCCGGCCAGGCGCAAAACCGCTTCTACAACGAGCTCGAGGAGTGGTTGTCGGCCTATACGAGACTATCGGGTGGCGCCCTGGGCGACGGGGGTGACGGATCGGTTCCCGCCTACATCCAGGCATTGCTGGAGCAGACCGCCGACAGCCTCGAAAACCTGCAGCGTATCGTCGCGCGTAGCGAGGAGAGCCGAATTTCCGCGAATGCGACCCTGGCCGCCCTGACCGATCGCCTTGGAACGCTGGGAGAGCAGATGAAGGCGGGCCAGGTCCTGATGGTACGGCTCGCCGAGAACCAGCTGGAGCTGAAGCCGTCCCTGCTCCGACTCGCCGAAGCCGTTGAAAACTCGGTCGGGGACGACGACGCGCTGCGCGGTCATCTCCGCAACATCGAGGCCTATGTAGCGCGGCTCAGCGAGGATGTCGTCCAGGGCCGGGAGCAGAGCGTGCAGGATCTGCGCGGCGATATCCGAATCGTCGCGCGCACGATCGCGGCGCTCGCCGAAGAGGCGCGCCGCTGACGACGGTCATTTTGCACGGTTATGCCATTAGCAACCCGAAATCCTCGCCGTTCCAGCATCGATATCTGGCCAGGCTTTGTCGATGCGCTGGCCCAGCTGTTGATGGTGATCATCTTTATCTTGCTGGTGTTCACCGCAGGACAGTTCTACCTGGGAATCGCCTTATCCGGCCGCGACCAGGCGCTGCAACAGCTGCAACAACAGGTAGACGAGCTCGCCAGCCTCCTCGCCATCGAGCGGCGAACCACCGAACAATTGCAATCGGGCAATGAAGCGCTTTCTTCGCAACTGAAGAGCGCGCTCGACGAGCGCGACCAATTGACCGGGAAGCTGCGCGATGCCGACGCGCTCGTCAGCGCCGACAAGGAGAAGATCGAGCTGCAGTTGCGCGAGATCGAGAGTCTGCGGCGCGACCTGGCGGCGCTGAAGAGCGTGAGAGCCGATCTCGAGGCGAAGGTCGCTGCCCTCGCGCAGCAGCAGGACGCCGCCTCGGCATTGCGCGACCGCTCGAAGGAGCTCGAAAGCAAGTTGGCTTCGGAAGCGGAGAAGACCTTGCTGGCGCAAAAGGAAATCGACGCCCGAGACATCCGCTTGCGCGAGCTCGGCACCCGCGCGGACGAGGCGGCGAAGGCGCTGACCACCGAGAAGGAAATCAGCCGCACAGCGCGGGCGCGAGTCGACGAGCTGACATCCCAGATCGCCAGCCTGCGCGAGCAGCTGTCGCGGATCGCGGCGGCGCTCGACGTGTCGGAGGCCAAGGTCAAGGAGCAGCAGGGCCAGATCGTCGAGCTCGGCAAGCGCCACAACCTGGCCCTCGTCAACAAGCTCGAGGAGCTCGCCCGCTACCGTTCCGAATTTTTCGGCCGCCTGCGCGAGATCCTCGGCGACCGGCCCGATATCCGCATCGTCGGCGACCGTTTCGTCTTCCAGTCCGAAGTTCTGTTCGCACCTGGCAGCGCGGAGCTCGGCGATGCCGCCAAAAAACAGTTGGCGCC
>JBJMQW010000134.1:0-4569 GCA_045802495.1 Allostellaceae bacterium
GAGGCGCTCGAGGAAGCGCTGGTCCGCTACGGCCGGCCCGAGATCTTCAATACCGACCAGAGCCTGCCCCAGCGAAGGCTGGGGGCAGCCAGTTCACCAGCGACGACTTCACCGGCACCCTGAAGCGGCACAGGATCACGATCAGCATGGACGGCAAGGGCCGCTGCATGGACAACATCTTCGTCGAGCGGCTGTGGCGCAGCCTCAAATACGAGGAGGTCTACCTCAACGCCTATGCGACCCTCGCCGAGGCGAAGGCCGGCATCGGCGCCTGGCTCAGCTTCTACAACCCCGCTTCATTACACCCATTTCTCTATATCATTGAAAAGAAAAGATTTTGTTGATCAGGATGTGGTCCCGAGGGGTGTCTTGCACGATTGCGGGCGCGATGGACCAGCGCTTTCGCCGCGGTGCTGTCGAGGACAGCGCGGCTGAGGATCCAAGGTCCTTCCGGCATGGGGTGTAGCGCGTCGATTTCTCCGCACTCGGCGGCTAAGCGCAACGTCTTGGAACTGATCTGCAGATACGCTGCGGCCTTGCTCAGATTGAGCCACGGCTCTTGACCTTGCTCGGCCGGACAATAGACCGGGATCTTGTGATGCGATCGCAGCGCCGTCACTCGTTCCCGGGTCCAGCGATTGCCACGGCCCGTGGTCAGCTTGTTGCGATTGAGAATGCCGGCGATCAGGTCATCATTGGCGATAAGAACAAGCTGTCGAACGGCGGTGACGATATCCTGTGAGGTGCTGTCGCGCTGCCCACGACGTCGTCTGGGCAGGCGCAACTCCGTGTGGATTCCACCCATCCAATGCAGGAACAGGATGATCTCGCCGGCCTCGGCGTCGATATCGGCGACCATCTCCTTGATCACCGCGCGGACAATCCGTTTCTTCAGCCGCGCATCGGTCGTCGGTGCTTGCCAGACCGTTTGCAAGTCATCGGCGAGGGTCACGAAAGACGACGCTGAGAGCTCCGACCGAGGCGGCGCCGCCCGGTCGTGAGCGGCAATACGCGCCTCCATCTCGCTGATACGTGTCAATGCCCTGTTCCACCGCAGTTCCAGCTCTGCCGCCACCAGACGATTGGCGGGATCGGCCGCGTCGTATTGCCGGAAGGCGCGATCGGCGGCGTAGCGCATCGCTTCCAGGTCCCGGATCAAGGCGTCGCGGACCTCGTCGCGGCGCGCCGCTTCCTGCGCGTCAGCCTCGATTGCTGCGGCAATGGCGCTTGGCTCAACAACTTTCAGGATAGCCGCTTCAATGGCATCGTCCACCCGCAACCCGCCGAAGGCGATGCAACGCGGCTCACCATTGTCGAGCCAGCCCCGGCTGCAGCTGTAACGAGGAATATTGTGCTTTGTGCCCGTATAGCGGATCGTGAGCTTGCGCCCACAGCGGTGACATCTGATTAGACCCGCAAGCAGCGCGTCGCCATGCTTGGCGGCGCCGTGGTGCCGGCTGTTCGGGATGTTGTCGCTGACCATCCTGCGGATCGCCTCCGAGCGCTCCCAGTCGACATAGCCCTCATGTGTGCCCGGGCGCAATGCTAGCCATTCCTCGCGCGGCTTGCGTCGGCTCCTGGTACAGGCCATGACCCCGTCGTAGTGCACGGTGACGCTAGTCTTTCCATAAGCGTAGGCACCGCCATAGATCGGGTTGGTTATCATCCTATGGATGCTGGCATAGCGGGGTCTGCGCCATTCGACTTCACCGTTGCTCTGCTTCGCGGGCAGCTTGAGACCGTGTTCGTTGAACCACAGCAGCGCCTGGCGCGCGCTGCCCATTTCGGCGACCTTGTCGAAGACCAGTTCGATCGCTCTCTGTACTCGGCGATCTGGATCCTTCTCGAGATGGTCGCCCACCTTCACGAAGCCGACCGGCGCTGCAACGATTAGTTCACCCCGCCGCGCCTTTTCGTAGCGGGCCGACAATGATCGTTGCCGTAATAGATCGAGCTCATACTCGTTCAGGCTCCCTTTGAGTCCGAGCAACAGTCGGTCGTTACCTTGGCGCGGCGCGTAGACCATCTCCTGGTCGATCAACACGGTATCAACCACGCGGCACATCTCGATCAGCTGCTGCCAATCGCGGCTGTTGCGCGCGAAGCGGGAGACTTCGCGGGCCGCTACCGCGCCGACTTTCCCGAGGCAGACCTCGGCCACCATCCGTTCGAACCCGACGCGCGTCACGCCACCCGCGGCCGATCGCCCGAGATCGGCGTCCACCGTGTCGACCTCGGACCAGCCGAGCGCCACGAGCCGATCCCGCATGGCATACTGCAGCGCCTGGCTCTCGCGGCTGTGCAGCACCTGGTGAGTCGAAGACTGCCGTACGTAGAGAATCGCTTTGCGTGCCAGATGGTGCGGCTTGATCTTGTCAGACATCACCGCCCCTTCCCGTCGAGCTGGGCCGGCGATCGCGGCGTTGATGGTCGACGAGGAGGCGCAGCATCAGCCCGGTGACCGTCTGGCGAGTCTCGGCCGGCAGCTGTTGCCACTTGAACTGCGGGGTCGGGTGCTTCGCGCCTGGCAGACCGAAAAGATCTAATTGCCTGACGGCGGCTTGATCGCTGAGTGGACGCCGGTACTTGTGTCGCACGGGCAGCTCCCTGATTCTGCTTGCAGGAGTTCCTCCCTGCACCAGAAGCAGAGGCATTCGATAGAGCGCCGCCGCACAAGCCAGCACCCAACGCATCCGCAAGACACGTTTTCAAAGCTATGAGGGCCGCAGTATCGACACGCGGTGAGGCCGCCATGCGGATCGCCAGGCACGTCGCGCGGTCGAACATCCACTTCGGCAGCTCAAGCCAACGCCGTGATGCGTCGCCGTCCGGGCTGCAGTGAAGGACGCCGCCGGCTCGCTGCTCGATCACCTCATGTACATGAACAACGCGCCCGAACCACGGGTGCCACGGGTAGAGAACCTCCAGCTCCTCGATCTTATGGGCGTTATCTCGTCGCTTTGTACAATCATCGGCGCCCGCATCAGGGCCGCTGGTGCTTCGGCAAGACCCCGATGCAGACCTTCCTTGACGCGCTCCCTCTGGCAAAGGAGAAAATAATGGCCGCGTGACCACAGGCGACAGTTACACTGGCTCAATCAGCCAACAGCGTCTGTCAGACCAAGTCTCGACTATTACAAGCCAGTTCGGCGGCCATATGACAGACGCGATTGAGCTGGCGCGTGGTTATCAGGCATCAATCGGAATGCCCGGCCGACATCATCGGAATCCGCAGCCCAATGCCGCAGGTCGATCCGCCGGCAGCGCATGACACAGCCGATCCGCACACCACGACCGATCATCGCCCGCCGTGCCCTTCCTGCGGCGGCCGCATGATCATTGTCGAGACCTTCGAGCGCGGCGCGGCCCACCGCCCTCTGGCGCCAGCATCAGGATTTGATGCGATGACTATCCTGGCCCGCTCGTGGCAGCATCCATTCGCCGGAACACCCCGTTCACGGCGCCACACCCATTCCATCCCAGCGCCTGCAAGCGCCGGCAGGGCATCACGGACCAGTCCTCAATCAGGCCGTCGAGTACGGCAGCAGCGGACAGTTCGCAATCATCAGCGGCTTTCAGCGCTCAGCGATCTTCCGAATACCATCTCTCGCCAAAGCCGCTACCCCGTCAAATCCCCATAGACGGCCAAGCGCTCACCGCTTTCCCGCGCGTTCGCTCTTCGGAGGGTTTCCGACGCCGGCCCTCTATACTCGGTCAATCGCTCGCGCCGGGCCGGCATCCGAAACCCTTCACGAACCTCGCGGTTCGATCGTGGTCGCGGGAACGGCCGCTATCGGCGCATCCTCCGCATTGCGGCGCATCCCGGCGAACGTCTCTTAACTGAACCGACAGAGGCGTTCAGCCCTGGGGGCGGAAACTGGTCTTCATGCCCCACTCCGGCCATTCACGATCGTCGCCGCGGAGGCTCGAAGCTGCGTTCAACGGAACGCCGACTTGACCTCCCGCGCCAATAGCCGGATCGCCTCTCGCTCCGCCGCGTGATCGGCCAAGCCGGCGCAATTCGTTTCCAGCTGCACGCCCGACAGCCCGATGTCGCGTTGTAGGTCTTTCAACTTCGCCACCACCGTATCGGGTGAGCCAATGAACACCGAACCGCGCAATGTTTCCTCGAGCGTGATTTCAGTGAGGCGCTGCGAGGTTTTCCAGCGCGGGTGGTCCGGCGGGCTTTTTTGCCGACGAGAGGAGTCGGCGAGCAGGCAGCTTTGGTTCTGGAAATGCCGCATCAGCGTCGGCCCGTAGGCTTCCTGGGCCGCCGCGTCGGTTTTGGCGACGAAGCCGGGGCAACGGAGATAGACGGGTGCCTCCCCAGGATGTCCGGAGTCGGTCCAGGCTTTGCGGTAGACGTCGATGTGCAGCATGAACATCCGCACATCCTCGTGCCGCACCGACAGGAACAGGCCTTGGCCGGCGTTGCCAGCCGCGGGGAAGGTTTCGACGCTCACCGCCGCGATGCGGATTTCGGGCGTCGGTTGTTGCACCGGCTGCGGCACCACCGTAACGTCTTGGATGTCGTAAAACTTGCCCTTGTAGGAAAAATTGTCTTCCCGC
>JBJMQW010000135.1:0-6016 GCA_045802495.1 Allostellaceae bacterium
CGCTTGGCTGGTGGCGGCGCCGTTCATAGTGCTGTGGATCGCATCACCTGCTGTTGCTCGATGGACAAGCCTATCCCCGCTCGTGGCGGGTCGATTATCGGTCTCGGAGGCCGACGCGCGCGCCTTGAGACTGGTCGCGCGCCGTACGTGGCGCTACTTCGAGATCTTCGTCACGGTGGCGGACCACATGCTGCCGCCAGACAATTTCCAGGAAGACCCAAAGCCGGTAGTCGCTCACCGGACCTCACCCACCAATCTCGGCCTCTATCTTCTCTCCGCGGTCAGCGCCCGCGACTTCGGGTGGGCGGGGACGACCGAGACTATCGAGCGGTTGGAAGCAACGCTCGCAACGATGAGCAGCCTCCAGCGCTTCCGTGGCCATTTCTACAATTGGTACGACACGGAAGATCTTCGTCCGTTGGATCCGCGATACGTCTCCTCAGTAGATAGCGGTAATCTGGCTGGACATCTGATCGCTGTTGCAAATGCCTGCCAGGAGTGGATTGGCCGCCCGCTTGCGGCTTCCCGACTATTCGCCGGCATCGAAGACGCGTTAAGCCTGGCGCGCGAAGCCATTCGAAAACTTCCCGACAATCGGCGAACTCAGTTCATCACGGAGCATGAGCTTGATGACGCGCTCGATGTCTTGGCGGCCGCGCTCGGCCGGGATCATTCACTGCCAGAGGAACTTCCTGCGCAGCTGATGGACCTCGCGCACCAAGCTGCGACCGCAGTCGATATTGCTCAAACGCTGGCCGGCGAACGTGGGGACGAGAACGGTGTCGAAATGCTCTTCTGGGCGCAGGCGGCACAGAGATCTATCGATAGTCACAGGCGGGACGTGACTCAGACCGCCGAAAGTACCCAAGCGCTGAACCAGCGCCTTGGGGCACTGGAGTCGACGGCACGGTCAATGGCCGCCGCGATGGAGTTCGGCTTCCTCCTCGAACCGGGTCGCAAGCTCCTCTCGATTGGCTATCTCGTCACGGAGGGCAAGCTCGACGTGAGCTGTTACGACTTGCTCGCTTCCGAGGCGCGTCTCGCGAGCTTTGTGGCGATCGCCAAGGGCGATATCCCGCCCCGTCACTGGTTCCGGCTCGGGCGAGCCGTCACCCCGATCGAGCGCGGCGCAGCGCTGATCTCCTGGTCGGGATCGATGTTCGAATATCTGATGCCGTCTCTCGTGATGCGCGCGCCGGCGGGCAGCCTGATCGAGCAGACGAGCCGACTCATCGTCCGCCGGCAGATGAGCTACGGCGCCGCGCTTGGCTTACCGTGGGGTATCTCAGAATCCGCCTACAACGCGCGCGATTTGGAATTCACCTACCAGTACTCGAATTTCGGCGTGCCGGGGCTGGGACTCAAACGAGGCCTCAGCGAGAACGCTGTCGTCGCACCCTATGCGACGGCCCTCGCAACGATGGTCGAACCGGCGGCTTCGGCGCGCAACTTCGTCCGGCTGGCGGCGGTCGGCGCGAGCGGTCGCTACGGCTTCTACGAGGCATTGGATTACACACGTTCACGTCTGCCCGAGGGCAAAGATTGCGCGGTCGTTCGCGCCTTCATGGCACACCATCAGGGCATGACCGTGGTCGCTATCGCCAATGCTCTCCTGGACGCAGAGATGCGCGCCCGATTTCACGCCGAGCCGATTATCCAGGCCACGGAACTCCTCTTGCAAGAGCGGACACCGCGCGATGTCGCGACCGCTCGTCCCAGAGCCGAGGAAGTCAAGGCGGGCGCCGTGGTCCGCGAACTGGAACTCCCGACGGTGCGCCGCCTGCGCTCCGCGCACGCCGCAACACCGGAGGCCCATTTGCTCTCTAACGGCCGGTACGCGGTGATGCTCACGGGAGCCGGCTCCGGCTACAGTCGATGGCGTGATCTGGGAATTACGCGCTGGTGCGAAGACACCACTCGCGACGACTGGGGCGCCTACGTCTTTCTACGCGATGTGCGGAGCGGCGACGTTTGGTCCGCTGGCTACCAGCCGAGCGGCGTCGAACCGGCCAGCTACGATGTCAGGTTCAGCGAGGATAGGGCGGAGTTCATTCGGCGCGACGGAACAATCACTACAGTGCTCGAAATCGTCGTGTCTCCGGAAGACGACGCCGAAGTTCGCCGTCTGTCCGTATCGAACGCGGGCAACCGGGTCCGGGACATCGAGCTCACCTCCTACGCCGAGCTCGCGCTGGCTCCGCCCGCAGCTGACGTGGCGCACCTGACCTTCTCGAAACTCTTCGTGCAAACCGAATACGACGCCAAGGTCGGCGCCATCCTAGCGACGCGGCGCCGCAGGTCGCCAGGCGAACCGGAGATCTGGGCGGCCCATCTTGCTGTCGTCGAAGGTGAGATGGTGGGTGAGACGGAGATCGAGACCGATAGGGCTCGTTTCCTCGGCCGTGGGCGCGATGCTCGGGCGCCGATCGCGGTGATGGACGGCCGGCCTCTCTCCAACACCGTTGGAACCGTCCTAGATCCCGTTTTTGCGTTTCGACGCCGTGTACGGATTCAACCGGGCGAGACGGTGCGCGTCGCGTTCTGGACCGTCGTCGCATCGTCCCGTGCCGATGTGCTGGACCTGGTCGACAAGCATCACGACGCCAATGCATTCGAGCGTGCCGCCACATTGGCGTGGACCCAAGCGCAGGTGCAGCTGAGCCACCTAGGCATCCATGCCGACGAGGCGAGCCTCTTCCAACGCCTCGCGGGCCACGTGCTCTACGCCGATCGGTCGACGCGTCCGTCTTCCGATGCCATTCGCCGAGGCGGCGGCAGCCCGGCCGCCCTCTGGGCTCAGACCATTTCCGGCGACATTCCCATCGTTCTGGTGCGGATCGACGACATCGAGGACATTGCCATCGTCGGCCAGTTGTTGCGAGCGCATGAATACTGGCGGATGAAGCAGCTGGGCGTTGATCTCGTGATCCTGAACGAGCGGGCATCCTCCTATGTTCAGGACCTTCAGATCGCCCTCGAGACGACGGTGCGGACGAGCCAAGCCAATCCACGGGTCGGATTGGATGGGGCACGTGGCTCCGTATTCGTGTTGCGCGCCGATTTCATTTCACGAGAGACGCGCGCTCTGCTCCCATCGGTGGCTCGTGTCGTGCTGGCCGGGCGCTACGGAAGTCTATCGGACCAGCTCGACCGCTTCCGGGAAGCGAACGCTACCGCGCCACCTCGACCGAGACGCTTGCAGACCGCAGACCTGCAACCGTTCTTTCCCGCAACGCTGGACCTCGAGTTCTTCAACGGGCTCGGCGGCTTCGCTGCAGATGGACGCGAATATGTGACGATCCTTGGCGCAGGGCAGGTGACACCGGCGCCGTGGATCAATGTCATCTCCAACGCCTCGTTCGGCTTTCAGGTCACGGTCGAGGGCGGCGGATACACGTGGTCGCTCAATAGTCGCGAAAACCAGCTGACACCCTGGTCAAACGACCCCGTGACCGATCGGCCAGGCGAGGTCATGTTTCTGCGTGACGAGGATACCGGCGAGCTTTGGGGACCCACGGCACTGCCGATCCGGGATGAAGCCACGCCCTATATCGTTCGGCACGGCCAGGGATACAGCCGGTTCGAGCATGCCGCTCACGGCATCGAACTTGATCTCCTCCAGTACGTCCCACTCGATGATCCGATCAAGATCTCGCGCCTCACGATCCGCAACACGTCAGCGCGGCCACGACGGCTTTCGGTCACGGCCTATGTGGAGTGGGTGCTTGGTCCATCGCGGAGCGCATCCGCGCCGTTTATCGTGACGGAGATCGAGCCCGAAACGGGTGCCCTACTTGCCCACAATCCCTGGAACACGGCATTCGGCTCCCGCGTAGCGTTTGCCGACCTTGCCGGTCGGCAGACAACCTGGACCGGCGACCGGCGGGAGTTCCTGGGTCGAAATGGTACGCTGGACAACCCAGCCGCGCTTACACGAGAAGCCTCCCCACTCTCCAAGCGTGTGGGCGCCGGCCTCGATCCCTGTGGCGTTCTTCAAGCCCCGTTGGGGCTCGAGCCGGACGAAACGGTTGATATCGTTTTCCTCCTCGGCGAGGCAGCCACCGCGGCCGAAACGCAATCTCTAATCGCGAGCTACCGTGGGGCCGATCTTGACGCGGTCTTTCGGAAGGTGGTGCAGCATTGGGACGACGTTCTCGGCACCGTTCAGGTGAGCACACCGGACCGGTCGATGGACATCATGCTCAATAGCTGGCTGCTGTACCAAACGCTGGTCTGCCGGATGTGGGCGCGATCGGCGTTTTATCAGGCGAGCGGCGCGTACGGTTTGCGCGACCAGCTTCAGGACGGGATGGCACTTACGCTGTCGAGACCGGCGATGACGCGCGAACATCTCTTGCGCGCCGCCGCTCGGCAATTCGTCGAAGGCGATGTTCAACATTGGTGGTTGCCGCCGTTCGGCCAGGGCGTCCGCACGCGCATTTCAGACGATCGGATATGGCTGGCTTACGCAGTCGCACACTATGTGGAAACGACCGGCGACCTCACGGTCTTGGACGAACCTATTCCCTTTCTCGAAGGCCAGGCGCTGCGACCCGGCGAGCACGATTGCTATTTCCAGCCGGTGATTGCGGACGAGATCGGTTCTCTCTTCGAGCACTGTGCGCGCGGGCTCGATCAAAGTCTTGGTATCGGCGAGCACGGTTTACCCTTGATCGGCACGGGTGACTGGAACGACGGCTTGAACCGGGTCGGTGAGCTGGGCAAGGGCGAGAGCGTCTGGCTCGGCTGGTTCCTGTACACGACACTGTCGGCCTTCGTGCCATTGGCGGCAACTCGCGAGGAGCGAGCGCGCGCCGCGATATGGCGCTCTCATGCGATGGCGCTGCACACTTCACTTGAGCGGGACGGGTGGGATGGCGACTGGTACCGGCGTGGTTTTTTCGATGACGGAACGCCATTCGGCTCTTCTGCGAGCGACGAGTGCCGGATCGACTCTATCGCCCAGTCCTGGAGCGTGATCTCTGGGGCAGCCGATCCCGTCCGCGCTGAGCGCGCGATGGCTGCTGTGGAGGATCAGCTTATCCGTCGTGAGGCCGGGCTGGCTCTGCTCTTCACGCCGCCCTTTGACCGCACACCGCTCGATCCGGGGTACATCAAGGGCTATCCGCCGGGCGTCCGCGAAAACGGTGGCCAGTATACCCACGCCGCCGCCTGGTCGGTAATCGCCTTCGCAACCCTCGGCGATGGAGATAAGGCTGCTGACCTATTCTCGCTTATCAATCCCATCAACCACTCCAGCTCGCGGGCAAGCATCCATCGTTATAAGGTCGAGCCTTATGTCACAGCCGCCGATGTCTATTCGGAATCTCCGCATGTCGGACGCGGCGGATGGACGTGGTACACTGGCTCGGCCGGGTGGATGTATAGAGCCGGCATCGAATCTATTCTTGGGCTTCGTCTTCAAGGAGCATTCTTGCTCCTCGCGCCGTGCATTCCCAAGCACTGGCCGCGCTTCGAAATCGTGTTTCAATACGCCTCGACGCGCTACGAAATTGCGGTCGAGAACCCCCACGGCGTCAGTTGTGGAATCACCCGTGCGGAGTTCGATGGCCAACCTTTATTCGCAGGCCCAATACGCGTGCCCCTACACGATGACGGTACAAGCCATAAGATACGCGCGGTCCTCGGTTAATTCGGAAGCTCGGCCTCTCTTTACTGGACTCTGTGTGGCGCCCCGCACGAGGTTGGCGGCGAGGAAGGCACAACTGTGGAATCAGTAAGCTTGCTAAAGCATGCTGACGCCCATCACCAATGTCCGGAAGGGGTCATAGGAGGACGTCATGCGAACGCTGTTGGCGATCTCAATATTGCTGGGCCTGGCGGTACCGGCGGCGGCGCAAACGGCCGATCGCCTCTACGTCCTGGATTGCGGCCACAACTCGGCAAAAGATCAGTCGCGCTGGTCCCCGGGAGTAAATGTCGGCAAGCCGATCGAGTTGTCCAACATGTGCGTTCTGATCAAGCACCGCGAGCAATGGTTGCTTTGGGACACCAG
>JBJMQW010000136.1:0-38178 GCA_045802495.1 Allostellaceae bacterium
GCCAGGCGCCCCACTCATAGCCGAGACGCACACCGGCATTAAATCCGGAGTTGAACCGCAGGTTTGTTGAAAACAAGCCGGGAACCGTGATGTCCTGATCAGGCAGGCTGGTCCAACCACCTTCGGCGCCGATATAAAACTGCGCCGGCGCGTCGCGTGCGAACAGAACAATTGCGACGGCGAGGCAACCGCCGACAGTCAACCGACTCCGCGTTGACCTGGACATTCTCGTTCTCCTTTAGGGAGCCAACATCCAATGCCACAGCAACCGGCGCATTCGCCAGCACCCGAACCCTGTCTCGGCCCGGCTTGGCGGGAACGTGCTAGGATCGGGTGACGCGAGCCACGAATTGCCCCTCGTCTATCCGAGGGCTCCTATCGACCCCAACTCGGCGCGGCATTGATCGTCCCCCCGAAACTATAGCATCCTATGATTCCGCCGTAATTCTATTTACCAGCGACAGCCTTTAGGCGCAAGGACCCTCCAGGCCCAGCATTAGCTTATGCCCTGGTTTGGCACTTCCCTTGCCCCGGGATATCTGATTTTTAGGTAGCCCGCGAAACTCCTCCGGATACCGCGCCGGTGGCGGTCCGTTGGACAATCGAGCTGGCATTGCATTTGCTCGATTGGTGCGCAAAAGAGCGCAGGACGACCGGTTTGTCGGGTTTTCTTAAAGTGCTGCTGGCGGATTCCGATGCCGAGCGCGCGGCGCTGCTCGAAGAGCGCCTCCGCGAGATCAGCGATGCCGTTATTGTGCGTGTTCCCTTGGGCGGCACACTTCTCGATGCCGTATCGGCGGACGTGCCCGATGTCATCATTGTCGACATGGCGCGCCCCGATCGCGACGGGTTAGACGATCTCCGGCGGGTCAGCATCAACAACCCCCGGCCTATCGTCATGTTCGTGGATCGCGACGATCGCGCCTTTATGGAAGATGCCGTCGCTGCCGGGGTCAGCTCATACAATGTCGTCGGCGCGGCCTTTCCGGACGTCAAGCCGATCGTCATGGCGGCCGTCGCGATCTTTCGCAAATACCAGCAACTCGCGACCGATCTGCAGCAGGCGAGAACGAGCCTGATGGAGCGGGAGACGATCGATCGTGCCAAGGCCCTGCTGATGAAGGAACGCAATTTCGACGAGCCGCAAGCCTATCGCTGGCTGCGCCGCAAGGCGATGAACGAGAGCAAGCGCATCGCGGTGGTCGCTGCGGAACTGCTCGGCTCGGCACAACCGGAGGGAACACGAGAATGACGGCCGCATCGGTATTCCGGATCGGCTTGCTGCGCCTGACCGACGCAGCGCCGCTGATTGTCGCCCAGGAATGCGGCTACTTCGCCGCGGAAGGGCTCGACGTGGCGCTGTCGGTCGAGCCATCGTGGGCGAACATCGCCGACAAGCTTTGCTACGGCCTGCTCGATGGCGCGATGCTGTTGCCGCCGCTGGCCCTCGCTCTGCGGTTCGGTCTAAGCGGCAGTGCGGGTCCCGAGAAGATCATCGTGCCGGCGGCGCTGAGCCTCAACGGCAATACGGTGACCCTGTCCAAGCGCTGGAGCGCAGCAATCGCAGCCGGCGATATCGCCTCTCTCGGCAAGCTGTCGGCTGTCGAGACGGCGCAACGGTTTGCGAGGGTCCTGCGACGCAGCCGAGAAAAGCCGCATCTTGCAGTGGTCCACACGTTTTCGACGCATAACCTTTTGCTGCGCTACTGGCTCGCGACGGCCGGGATCGACCCGGATCGCGACGTGACCTTTACCGTCGTGCCGCCCGCCCTGACCGTCGAGGCGATGGCCGCCAGCCGAATCGACGGGTTTTGTGCCGGCGCGCCGTGGGGTGAGGTCGCCGCCCGCGCCGGGCTCGGCCACGCCGTCGCGACATCGTACGCGATCTGGAACAACGGTACCGAGAAGGTCTTTGCGGTACGCCAGGTGATCGCCGAGCAATCCCCCGGCCGATTGCAGGCGGCATTGCGGGCATTGCTGCGCGCCGCCGAGCACTGCGACATGCCGTCGAGCGCTCCGGCGGTTGCCGCGCTGCTGTCGCAGGAGAAGTATCTCGGCCTGCCGGCAGAGGTCATCCAAACGTCGCTGCCCGGCGCGGCCTCGCGCCGGTTGGCGACATCATTCGCCAACGCCGACGAGTCGGTGTTCTTCGCCAATGCCGCCAATTTCCCGTGGCGGTCGCATGCCCAATGGTTTCTGCGCGAGATGACGCGGTGGGGCTATCTCGGCGGCGACGCCGACCAGGCAGTTGCGACCGCGATCTTTCGCCCGGAGCTTTATGCGCAGGCCGCGCGGTCTCTCGGCCTTGCAATACCGGCGGCAGAGGCCAAAAGAGAAGGGCAGCATGCCGGGCCGTGGCTACTGCCGGCCTTGCCGGCGCCGATCCCGATGGGGCCGGATAACTTCCTCGACGGTGCACAGTTCGATCCGGCGTCGTAAATTGCCTGAATTTTGCACTGCACAAAATTTCGCCGGCCGCGCTCACTAACTGAGCAGCCGCAGCATCGGGCCGCACGCCGATCGCAAGGGATTTTTCGACAAACACGGCTGGCACGTCACTTGCTGCGACCACCGCGCTCCCCGCGCCGCGAACGCGGCGGGAGCTGGTCGGCCCCAATGGCGGGGTCTCCACCACGGGCGGTTAGCTCCGCCCAGATCACCACTTCGTGGGCCAAGGGCGGTCCGCGCCGGAACATCTTAGATGAACAAGCGCGATACCTGGATTTCGGGTTGGAACCCGGAAGATGAAAAGTATTGGGAATCCGGCGGCAAGCGAATTGCCCGGCGCAATCTGATCTGGTCGATTTTCGCTGAGCATCTCGGCTTTTCGATCTGGCTGGTCTGGAGCATCGTCGCGACCAAGCTGCCGCAGGCCGGCTTTCCCTATACGACCGACCAGCTGTTCCAGCTCGTCGCTCTGCCCGGGCTGATCGGCTCTTTGATGCGCTTTCCGTACACCTTCGCCGTGACGACATTCGGCGGGCGCAACTGGACGATCTTGAGCGCGGCAGCGCTGTTCGTTCCGACGATCGCGCTGGCCTATTTTGTGGCCCAGCCCGACACGCCGTTCTGGCTGATGCTGATCGTCGCCGCGACGGCCGGCCTCGGCGGCGGCAATTTCGCGTCGAGCATGGCCAACATCTCGTTCTTCTATCCGGATCGGATGAAAGGCTGGGCGCTCGGACTCAATGCGGCGGGCGGCAATATCGGCGTCAGCGGCGTACAATTGCTGACGCCGATCCTGATGGGGACTGGCGTTGTCAGCCTCTACCTGGCCGCGCCGGGCAAAGGCGGTCTTTACCTGCAGAACGCCGGGCTGATGTGGCTGCTGCCGCTGACGGTCGCGGTGATTGGCGCGTATTTCTTCATGAACAACCTGACCGACGCGAAATCGAGCTTCAAGGACCAGCTCGCCATATTGAAGCGCAAGCACACCTGGGTCATGTCCTACATCTATATCGGGACGTTCGGGTCGTTCATCGGCTATTCGGCTGCCTTCCCGCTGCTGCTGAAGACACAGTTCCCGATAATCACCGTCGCGATCGCCTTCGTTGGACCGCTGGTCGGCTCGCTGATCCGCCCGGTCGGCGGACTGCTCGCCGACAAGATCGGCGGCGCGAAGGTGACGTTCTGGAACTTCATCGCGATGGGCGCTGCGACGACCGGCGTCATGTATTTCGTCGAGATCAAGAGCTTCGTCGGCTTTCTGACGATGTTCCTGATCCTGTTCGTCACGACCGGGATCGGCAACGGCTCGACCTACCGAATGATCCCGTCGATCTTTCGCGAGGAGAAGCTCCAAGGCGCGAAAGGGGTCGGCGAAGCGGGTCGGCTGGCGGCGATCAAGGCCGCCGCTATCGAAAGCGCCGCCGCGCTCGGCTTCATCGGAGCGATCGGCGCCTGCGGCGGCTACCTGATCCCGCGCGGCTTTGGCGCCTCAATTGCCAGCACCGGCGCACCTCACCTGGCGCTTGCGATTTTTCTGACTTTCTACGTCAGCTGTATCGCGCTGACCTGGTGGTACTACATGCGCAAGAGCTTCCTCGTGCAGCAGGCGCCGAGCCTCGCGGCAGCGCGCGTCTGAGGTGCGCGATGAGCAACTGTCAGCCTCGACGCCAGCGGCTCGTTGTCGTCGGCAACGGGATGGCCGGCATGCGTACCGTCGAGGAGCTGCTGGCGCGTGCTCCCGAACGCTACGACATCACCGTGATTGGCGCCGAGCCGCATCCGAACTACAACCGCATCCTGCTGTCCTCGGTTCTGGCCGGCGAGAAGACGATTGACGAGATCGTCATCAATCCGGAGGGCTGGTACGGCGACCACGGGATCCGGCTGATCGCCGGCGAACCGGTAACAGCGATCGACCCAGCCGCAAAGACGGTGACGATCGGCAGCGCGGAAGCGCTTTCGTATGACAAGCTGCTGCTTGCCACCGGGTCCAGGCCGCTGGCGCCGCCGATCCCAGGCCTCGGCCTGCCCGGGGTGCGCGCATTTCGCGACATCGCCGATGTTGAGACAATGATCGAAGCGGCCGGCACTCGTCGGCGTGCCGTCGTGATCGGCGGCGGCCTGCTTGGCCTCGAAGCGGCGTGGGGATTAAAGCGCCGGGGCATGTCGGTCGCGGTCGTGCATCTAATGCCGACCCTGATGGAGCGGCAACTCGACGCGGCGGCCGGCGAGTGGTTGCGCCGCGATCTCGACGCCCGGGGCATCGCGTTTTTTACTGACGGCCAGACCGAGGAGATCCTCGGGACCAGCAGGGCCGAAGGCGTCGTCCTCGCCGACGGACGCGAGATCCCGGCCGATCTCGTCGTTTTGGCGATTGGTATCCGGCCCAATATCGATCTGGCCCGCGCTGCCAAGCTCGACGTCAATCGCGGCATCCTGGTCGGCGACGACATGCGCACCAGCGATGCCGACATCTACGCGGTCGGCGAATGCATCGAGCATAACGGCCAAGTCTCCGGCTTGGTGGCGCCGATCTGGGAGCAGGCCAAGGTGTGCGGTGCTCGGCTTGCCGGCGACGCCGCCGCGGTTTATGTGCCGCCGCCGGTCTTCACCAGCCTGAAGATCACCGGCATCGACGTGTTCTCGGCGGGCGCGCTCGCCGCGGCCGACCAGCACGATGACGAGATCACGCTGCTTGATGCCAAGCGCGGCGTGTACAAAAAGGTCGTGCTGCGCGACGACAAGGTCGTCGGGACCGTGCTCTACGGCCATGTCACCGATGGCCCCTGGTACGTGCAGCTGATGCGCAGCAAGGTCGATGTTTCGGCATTCCGCGACCAGCTCGTGTTCGGCCGCGCCTTTGCCGAACAAGCCGGCGCCGCACCGCCGCAGGTTGACATCGCGGCGATGGCCGATGCCGAACAAGTCTGCGGCTGCAACGGCGTGTCGAAAGTCACGATCTGCCGGGCCATTCTCGACAAGGGCCTCAGGACGGTCGATGCGGTACGCGCGCATACCAAGGCGTCAGCGTCGTGCGGCTCGTGCACCGGCACGGTCGAAGCGATCCTGGCGCATGTCTGCGGAGGCGCCGTGGTTCGGCGCGAGGATCCTCCGTTGTGCAAGTGTACCGAGCACGGCCACGACGCGGTGCGCCGCGCGATCATCGAGCAGAAGCTCAAGACGATTGCCGAAATACGCGCCGCCCTCGCGTGGAAGACCGCCGACGGGTGTCAGAAATGCCGGCCGGCGTTGAATTACTTCCTGCTGTGCGCCTGGCCCGATAGCTATCGCGACGACCCGCAATCGCGCTTTGTCAACGAGCGGGTGCACGCCAACATCCAGAAGGACGGCACCTATTCCGTGGTGCCGCGGATGTGGGGCGGCCTGACCACGCCTCGCGAGCTGCGCGCGATCGCCGATGCCGCGGAGAAATACGGGGTGCCCACGGTCAAGGTCACCGGCGGGCAGCGCATCGACATGCTCGGTGTCAAGAAAGAGCAGCTGCCGGCGATCTGGGCCGACCTCAACGACGCCGGGCTGGTCTCCGGGCACGCCTACGCCAAGGGCCTGCGCACCGTAAAGACCTGCGTCGGCAGCGAATGGTGCCGCTTCGGCACGCAGGATTCGACCGGGCTGGGGGTCAAGATCGAGAAGATGTGCTGGGGCTCATGGACGCCGCACAAGGTAAAGCTCGCGGTGTCCGGCTGCCCGCGCAATTGCGCCGAAGCGACGATCAAGGATATCGGCGTTGTCTGCGTCGAAGCCGGCTACGATGTCGTGGTCGGCGGCAATGGCGGGATTGAGGTACGCGTCACCGACCAGCTCGTGCGTCTGACCACCGAGGCCGAGGTGCTCGAGCATATCGGCTCCTTTCTGCAGCTCTACCGCGAGGAGGCGCGCTATCTCGAACGCACTGCCCCGTGGGTGGCGCGGGTCGGCATCGATTACGTGCGGCGCCGAGTCGTTGACGACCATGAAGGGCGGCACGCATTGCACTGGCGTTTCCTGTTCTCGCAGCGTTTCGTGCAGATCGACCCGTGGGCGCAGCGCGCCGGCGGTGTCGAGGCCCACGAATACCGGGTGCTCGCTGAGGTGGAATGACGCGATGCCAACCAAACGCTGGATCGAGGTCGGGCGTCTCGACGACATTCCGCGTCGCGGCGCCCGGCGGGTGACGCGGCTGGAAGGGTCGTCGCCGATCGCCGTATTCCGCACCGCCGAGGACGAAATTTTCGCACTGATCGACCGCTGTCCGCATCGCGGCGGTCCGCTCTCCGAAGGCATCGTGCAGGGCCGCGCCGTCGCCTGCCCGCTGCATGGCTGGGTCATCGAGCTCGACTCCGGCCAAGCCGAAGCCCCCGACGAAGGCTGCACGCAAACCGTTGCGGCAAGGCTCGCGGGGGATCGGATCCTGTTGTCGCTGCCGACGATCGAAGCGGCTGCCGGACCGCAATGGGAAGCGGCATGACCGGCGATGGCCCAGTTCGCACCACGTGTCCGTATTGCGGCGTCGGTTGCGGATTGACGGTCGCCCCGGACGGGATGATTGCCGGAGACCCGGAGCATCCCGCCAATCGCGGCCGGCTCTGCTCGAAGGGGGCGGCGCTCGCAGACACGCTTGGGCGAGCCGGCCGGATATTGCGGCCGCAGATCGAGGGCCGGCCCGCGAACTGGGACGAGGCGCTCGACCGGATTGCCGGCACGTTTGCCCGCAGCATTGCCGATCATGGCCCGGACGCGGTGGCGCTCTATGTCTCCGGGCAGTTCCTGACCGAGGATTACTACGTCGCCAACAAGCTGATGAAGGGCTTCATCGGCAGCGCCAATATTGACACCAATTCGCGGCTGTGCATGGCGTCGTCGGTCGCGGGACATATCCGCGCCTTTGGCGAGGATCTGGTCCCCGGGTGCTATGAGGATGTTGAGGAAGCCGATCTCGTCGTGCTGGTCGGCAGCAATGCGGCGTGGTGCCACCCGGTGTTCTACCAGCGCCTCGCTACCGCCAAGGAAGCGCGTGGCACCCGGATCGTCGTGATCGATCCGCGCCATACCCCGACCTGCGACATCGCAGACCTGCATCTAGCACTCCGCCCCGGTACCGACGTTGTGGTCTTTGCCGCTCTGCTGCTCCATCTCGTTGAGCGCGGCGCGTGCGATCGCCACTGGATCGGAGCGCGCACGAGCGGCTTTGCCGCTGCGGTCGAGACCGCGAGGGTTGCAGCGCCGTCGCTCGACGAGACCGCCGCAGTCGCCGATGTTGCAGCCCGTGATCTCGCCCGGTTCTTCGACTGGTTCGCGGTGAGCGAGCGCAGCGTGACGCTCTACTCGCAAGGCGTAAATCAGTCATCGGCGGGGAGCGACAAGGTCAACGCGATCGTCAACTGCCATCTCGCGACCGGCCGCGTCGGCCGGCCCGGTATGGGGCCGTTCTCATTGACCGGGCAGCCGAATGCGATGGGCGGCCGCGAGGTCGGCGGTCTCGCCAACCAGCTCGCCGCTCATATGAGCTTCGCAAACGCGGCCGATGTCGATCGCGTGCGCCGCTTCTGGAATGCGCCGCGCATGGCCACCCGGCCCGGCCTCAAGGCCGTCGAGCTGTTCGACGCGGTGCTGGACGGCCGGATCCAGGCCCTGTGGATCCTCGGCACCAACCCGGCCGCCAGCATGCCGCGGGCGGAGCGGGTGCGCGGGGCGCTCGCCGCCTGTCCGTTTGTTGTCGTCAGTGATTGCTGGCCTACCGATACGACGCGCTTTGCCGATGTCGTGCTCCCGGCGGCCGGCTGGGGCGAGAAGGACGGCATGGTAACCAATTCGGAACGCTGCATCTCGCGCCAGCGCGCCTTCCTCGCGCCGCCGGGCGAGGCGCGGCCGGATTGGTGGATGATTACCGAGGTGGCAAGACGCATGGGCTGGGAGCCAGCATTTCCGTATCGCCGCCCGGCCGACATCTTCCGCGAGCACGCGGCGCTGTCTGCCTTCGAGAATTTCGGGACATCGCGCCGCGTCTTCGATATCGGCGCGCTCTCCGGGCTGAGCGATGCGGAGTACGACCGGTTGCCGCCGCTGCGTTGGCCGCTGCCGCGCCGAGCTTCGACACCATGGACGGATGCCAAGCGGCTGTTTGGGGACGGCGAAAGATTTCCGACCGATGACGGCCGCGCCCGCTTTGTGCCGACGCCGTACCGGCCGCTGACCGTCCCCGCGGACGAGCGCTGGCCGTTGCTGCTGAACACCGGCCGGGTACGCGACCAGTGGCACACGATGACGCGAACCGGCCGTCTGCCGCGGCTGATGGCGCATCGGCGCGAGCCGTCGCTCGACGTGCACCCGGACGACGCGGCGCGGCTCGGGCTGGTCGAGGGCGGCCTCGCGCGGGTCGAGAGCCGCCATGGAGCGACGGTGCTGCCGACGCGGCTCTCGGCTGATCAACGGCCCAGCGAGGTGTTCGCCCCGATGCACTGGACCGACCGGTTCACGTCGTCCGGGCCGATCGATCGGCTGGTCGGCGCCGAAACGGATCCGATTTCTGGGCAGCCCGAGCTAAAGGCGACGCCGGTGCGGGTAATCCCAGTCGCGCCGCTATGGCGCGGCCTGGTATTGCGGCGTTCCGAAAGATTGCCGGACGGGCCGTATTATTGGGCGCGGGTGCCGCTCGATGAGGCGCACGCATTCGATCTCGCCGGCTGGGTTCCGCTGCCCAGCGGCCGTGGCAGCGAGACGTGGGTTATGAAGCTTCTCGAACCGCCGGCGGCACCTGAGCTGATCATCTATGCCGATCCTGGCCGCGGCGCGTTCCGCTACGCCAGCCTGGTCGATGGACGCCTTGATGCATGCCTGTTTATCGCACGCAACACAGCCTCGCTGCCGCCGCGAGACGCCGTGATGGCGCTGCTGGGCACCCCTATAGAGCCCGAGATGTGCACCTCTCTGCTCGCGGGAAACCACGCTGGCATCGCGGCGGCGAACCACGCCGGCCGCACGATCTGTGCCTGCTTCGGGGTCGGCTTGCGCACCTTGCATCAGACGATTGCGAGCCAGCGCCTGATCAGCCTCGCCGAAATCGGCGCCGTGCTGCGCGCCGGCACGAATTGCGGGTCGTGCATTCCAGAGCTCAAGGCTCTCCTAAGCGACGCCTGTACCGCCGGTAGCACGGCCGCTGAGCGGGCTGCTCAGATTGCCTCTAAAGGGGGCGCTCGAGCACCGCGTTGAACATCCGGACCCTGTCTTCTTGCAGATTGCGGGCGGAGTTTTGCGCGATCGCCTCCCAATCGCGGCCGATCAGCAGGTGAATTCCCAGCACCGGCGGGCCGGCAGCGGCCCGGGCGCGCGCGAGCGACGCTTCCAGTGATTGCCGGGTCGTGTCCTGCCAGCTCGCAACCCGCAGGCCGGCTCTTTCGAGCGCCGCTCGCGTCGCCTCCGGCGTCAGCAGAAAGCTGATCGCGGCTTGCCGCGCCCAAGGGACGGGGTAGTACGGCGCGCCGCCCTCTCCGGCAGCGACTTCCTGCAGTGCGAGGCGGCCGCCGGGCTTCAGAACGCGGTACATTTCGCCATAGAGCCGGTCGCGGTCGGCAATGTTCATCGCGGCGTTTTGCGACCACACGACATCGAAGCTCATGTCCTCGACCGGCAAATCGAGCGCGTTTCCCTGACGATAGCTGACCTTGTCCATCAGTCCGGTGCGCCGGGTCAGCATCTCGGCGACCCGGCAGAACTCGGTGGTGAGATCAATGCCGGTGACCCGGCAACCATAGCGGCTGGCAAGAAAGCGGGACGGTCCGCCGATGCCCGAGCCGACATCGAGCACCCGCTCGGCGCCGGTAAGGCCGACCATCTCGGCGAGCCGGATCGTCGCCGGCCTCTGTCCTCCGTGGAACTCGTCGACCGGAGCGAGATCGTCCGGCGTCAGATGATCCAGGTCCTTCCCTGCCTTCCTCAAGGCGGCGAGGATGATTTCGCCAAGATCCTGACGCGTGTAATGGTTTTCGACAGGGTTGACCGTCATCTCCTCCTCATTCCGCTTGATCGGAAGGCCCCGGCAACCGGCGTCGGTGGCGCGGCCCGTCTGGTTCTTGCAAACGAGCCATGCTCGCGGCCAGCATCCCTTCGAGACGGCTCACCCGGTCTCGAAGATCGGCGAGTTCTTGACTTACGCGAACAAGGTCGGCCGCAGTGTTGCGGACGCGCTCGTCGAGGAGAATGACTTGGCGGAGCGCGCGGATCGCATCGCCGTACAGGCTCACGCCGCCGCAATCTCGCTCTTGCGGCGGGCGGCGGGACCGCCTCGCGACGACCCGACCAGGATTTTGGCGACCTTGCGGTGAGCTTCGTCGGCAATCCGCAAAGTCTCCGGGTGGAGCTGGTTGAAAAGATCGATCAATGTACGCAGCTCCGCCGCCTCTCCCTCGGTGCCGAGCTCGAAGGCCTCGACGGCGCGCCGTACCACCTCCCCGGCCGACACGCCAAGCGCACGCGCCTTGGCGTCGAGCGAGGCGCGCTCATTCGGGGACATCAGCACCATCAATCTAGCGGACGACGCCATGCTTTGGCCTATATATCTGCATCTGTATGAATATCACATCCCATGCCGCCATGCGCAAGCCGGCGTGACATTAATGAAGGAGGTCGGATCATGCGTCTGCTGATCGCGATGATGAAGCACGAGACCAACACCTTCTCGCCGGTGCCGACCCCACTCGAGCGGTTCGGCAATGGCCCGGGCCCGCTCTATGGCGAGGCGGCGATCCGCGCCTTTCGCGGCACCGGTACCGGCCTCGGCGCCTATCTCGATTTGGCCGAGCGGGAAGGCGCGGAGATCGTCCTGCCGATCGCCGCCGGGGCGCCGCCCAGCAGGCCGGTCGAGGATGCCGCCTACGCGCACATGACCGAAACGATCTGCGAAGCCGCCGCGCGGGGCGGCTTTGACGGCATCATGCTCGATTTGCACGGCGCGATGGTCACCGAGAGCCTGGAGGACGGCGAGGGCCAGTTCCTGAAACGGCTGCGCACGATCGACCCCGTAACCCCGATTGCGGTCTCGCTCGACATGCACGCCAACCTCTATGACGAGATCATCGCAAATGCGACGGTCGTCACCGGGTATCGCACTTATCCGCATATCGACACCTACGAGACCGCCAAACTCGCCGGCGAGATCCTGCTGCGCACGATCCGCGGTGAGGTGAAGCCCATCATGGCGTGGGGCAATGTGCCGATGCTGCCGCATGTCATGCGCCAGGGGACCGACGACCACCCGAACAAGGAATTGCAGCACCGCTGCGCAGCGATGAGCGGAGAGGGCGCGTTGGCTGCGAGCCTCTTCACCGGCTTTCCGCACGCCGACATCACTAATGCCGGGCTGAGCGCGGTTGTGGTGACCGACGGCGACTCGAAGCTTGCCGAGGAGCTGCGCGACGAATTGCTCGACCGAGCCTGGGTCGAACGGGAAGCGTTTGTCTACAAGATCGAGCCGTTAGCGCAGTCTATTGCCCGCGCCAAGGCGATGCCGCCGGGCGACGGGCCGATTGTGCTGCTCGATCATTACGACAATTGCGCCTCGGGCGGCACGATGGATACGACCGCCGTGCTCGCCGAGATCCTGCGACAAGGGATCGAGGACGTCGCCGCCTTCGCCATCTATGACCCGGAGACCGTGCAGCAGGCGATCGAAGCCGGGATCGGCGCTCATGTCAGCCTGTCTGTCGGAGGCAAGATCGCGATGCCGGCGATCCCGGTCGAGAGCCCGCCCTTGATCATTTCGGGGACGGTCAAGACCATCTCCAATGGCCGCTACCGCAATCGCGGACCGATGGGCCGCGGCGTTCAGATGGACATGGGACCCACGGTGGTGATCGACACCGGCGCCGCGGAAATCGTGTTGATCTCGCGCCATGTCGAGCCGTCGGACCTCAATTGCCTGTCGAGCCTCGGCATCGACCCGATGCAGAAGCGCTATGTGATGCTGAAGAGCCGCATCCACTGGCGCGCCGGTCTCGGCAAGCTGGCGAGCGCCGTCGTCGATTGCGCCGGCGCCGGCGTCTGCACCTCCGACTATTCGCAGCTGCAATTCAAGAAGGTGCGGCGGCCGGTCTATCCCCTCGACCTGCCGAACCGCTAGAATGGCGGAAGGCGCTGCGTTTTTCCGCCCTACGTTGCCAAGCACAGCCGCGGTAGAGTGTAGGGTGGAAAAGCGAAGCGCATTCCGCCGACATTTTAGCTGGCGGAGAGGAGGAAATCATGGACGGCACCACGCAGCTGCTTGAAGCCGACCGGCGCTATCTCGTGCACCCGCTGCATCACCCCGATGACCACCGGCAGCCGCTGGTTGTCGTCGACGGCAAGGGCGCGATGCTGCGCGATGCCGAGGGCCGCGAATATATCGACGGACTTGCCGGGCTGTGGAATGTCAATATCGGCCATGGCCGCGGTGAGCTCGCCGATGCGGCGAGCGCGCAGATGCGGCGGATCGCTTTTGCCTCGGCCTATATCGGGGCGACCAACGAGCCGGCGGTGCGGCTCGCCGAAAAGATCGTCCGTCATGCCTATCCCAATTCCGCCGCCGTGTATTTCACGACGGCGGGCGCCGAATCGAACGAATCTTCTTTCAAATTCGCGCGCTATTACTGGAAAATCAAAGACAAACCGCAAAAGACCAAGATCATCTCGCGCATTCACGCCTATCACGGGGTGACGATGGCGGCGATGAGCGCCACCGGCATGGCCGCCTATCATAAGATGTTTGGCCCGCTGGTGCCGGGTTTCATTCAGGTCCCGCCGCCCTACGCCTACCGCTGGCCCGGCAATGAAGAGCCCGGGATCGGCGCTGCTGACGCCACCGAAAAAGTAATTCTCGCCGAGGGCCCTGACACGGTCGCAGCGGTGATTGCGGAGCCGGTCATGGGTGCGGGCGGCGTGATCGTGCCGCCGCCGTCTTACTTTCCGCGGCTGCGCGAAATCTGCGACCGCCACGGCGTGCTGCTGATCGCCGACGAGGTGATCACCGGCTTCGGGCGCACCGGCAAATGGTTCGCGCTCGGCCATTGGGGGGTCGAGCCGGACCTCGTCTCCTTCGCCAAGGGCGTGACGAGCGGCTATCTGCCGTTAGGCGGTGTGATCGCGTCGAGGCATGTGCATGAGGCGATCGAAAGCGCGCCCGCCGACCGAAAATTCATGCATGCAGCGACCTATTCCGGCCATCCGGTGTGTTGCGCGGTCGGCTTGCGCAATGTCGAGATCATCGAAAGCGAAGGGCTCGTCGAGCGCGCCGCCGTGATGGGGCGGCGATTGCTGGCCGGCCTCGAGGGGCTGCGCGACCTGGCGACCGTCGGCGATGTGCGCGGGCTCGGCATGATGTGCGGCGTCGAATTGGTGGCCGACCGCGACACCAAGGCGCCGACGCTCGGGCTCGGCCCTCGCTTCACTCGCGAAGCGCTGGCGCGCGGATTGCTGCCGCGCATCCGACCGGGCAGCGCCGACCCGCCAATCGGCGACACGATCTGCCTATCGCCGCCTCTGTCGACCCCGACCGAAGTGCTCGACCGAATCCCGCAGATCCTGCGCGAAGCAATAATCGCGGCCACCGGCTAGTCCATAGTCCCCAGGGCCCTCGTTCGACCCGCTGGGCGCGAGCGAGTATGCGGCTCGCAACGTTGAGCAGGCGGTGGTGACGCGCGCGCCATATCGATCATACTGGCGCTATTTTGGCCGCTTCCGGTATTGCCCGCGCCGCAGGCCTAATTGTAGGCCAGATCGCTGGCACGTGACGACGCGTCACCGGTGGTGATCGATCACACCGGGTGGAACCGCTTTTCTGCAGAGTTATGTAAGGCTTGGCCCGGACGGAATTGCGCGGATCCCCTACGCTCGGAACGATCTCAGCCAGTAACCTGACGCGACGCGGCATCGTAAACCAGCTTTGCCGTCGCAATGTCCTCGATGGCCATTCCCACCGATTTGAAGACGGTGGTGGTCCCTGCCGGCGTCTCCTTCGTGCCTGCAAAAATTTCGCCGGCTTCTGCGTAGATCGTTGCCTTCGACAGGATAACGTCCCCCGATTCCTTGAGAACGGCCTCGCGGGAGTCGACGACGAGCGTATTGGCCATCGCACGATCGTCGAGTTCCCGCCAACCGGGCCGCGGCGAGCCGACGGCATTTACATGGGCGCCCGGCTTCAGCCATGCCCCCTCGAGCACCGGTTCCCGCGCATTGGTGGCGGTCACGATCACATCCGCCCCGCGAATGGCGGCCTCGCGGGTCGTGACTCGCGCGCCGTGCTGTTCGGCAAAGCGCTCGGCATGCGCGGCCGTCCGGCTCCATACCCTGACTTCCTCGAAGTGGCGGATTTGCGCGAGCGCCTCGAGATGCGCCTGCGCCTGCACGCCGCTACCGAGCAGCGCCAGCACTCGGCTTTCCGGAGCCGCCAGATAATTCGTGACCGCCGCCGACACGGCAGCCGTCCGCATCTCGGTGATCAGGCGCCCGTCCATGACCGCCACCGGTTCGCCGGTGTCCGGGCGGAACAGCAAGATCATCGCAAGGTGGGTCGGTACGTCCGTTCCGGCATTCCCCGGGTAGAAGCTGACGAGCTTCGCCCCCATGGCTTCGTCTGCTATCGCCGGCATGATGCCGAGGTAGCGCTTACCCTCCTCGATCGTCAGCATGTTGCGCACCGGCTGTACGACCTGGCCGCGCGAAAATGCGGCGAGCGCCCGCTCCATTGCCGGGATCAGCTCGCTCCAACGCAACAGGCCGCGAACCCGCTCCTCGTTCAAATAGAGCACAATTGCCGCCCGCTAGGTCACCAGCTGCGACCGCGCTGATTGAACTATTGGGCGGCGCTCGCCGTCTTCTCGCGCATCATCGTCAGAAGACCGCGCAGCTGGCCGCCATGGCGCTGCACGACCGAGGCAAATTCGGAGCGCTGGGTGACCATCATGCTGACGCCCTCGACGATAACATCGTTGATCTTGTAGGCGCCGTTGTCGGTCACCAGCCGCCAATCGATGTGAAGCGGCGAAGTTCCCCCGGGGCTGTGGACTTCGGTCGAAACGATAATGCCGTCTCCGTCGCTGCGGCTGCCGCGGACCTTGAATGTTTGGCCGCCGAAGTTGGAGAGCCGCGCGGTGTAGACAAGAACGACGTAGTGTTCGAACGCCTGCACAAACTCTTTCTGCTCGTCCTCACTTGCGTTTCGCCAGTAGCGGCCTAAGACGAATCGCGCGATGCCGGGGCAATCGAAATCATCGTGAAACAATTGGCGAAAGCGGGCCTGCCTAATATTGGGGTCGCTCTTGTTGTTGAGCACCTCGACGGCGCGGTCCCAGAGTCGATTCATGAAGGCGACGGCATCGGCCGGGTCAGCCGTCGTCGGCGCCGCCGCCAGGCAAGGGGCGGCCATTAGGACGAACGCGCTCATCAGCAGGGAACGGCGCAACATTTTCATAATACTCCCCCCAGTGGTGACGTGATCTTACCGCGGAACCGGAATGTCCGGCACGAAGAATTAACAATTTGCCAAGCCGACGCGGATGGACCCTTTTTTGACGATGCCATGCGGTAACCGTTGCGCTGTCTGACGAGTTCCCTAAATTCATGTCGAAATTTGCGGAAAGGGCGAGAAATGTGGCCTTTCATGCGTGAAAAGCTGGTCGTTCCACCACCGGCCGAATGCCTGCCAGGGCGGGCCGAGTCGATGCCGGTACCGGAGCGGCACTTCGTCAACCGCCAGCTGCTTGCGGGGCCCTACCCCGAAGGCATGCAGCAGGCGGTGTTCGGGCTCGGGTGCTTCTGGGGAGCCGAGCGCGTGTTCTGGCAGGCGACGGGGGTCTATGTCACCGCTGTGGGTTATGCCGGCGGCTCGACGTCGAACCCGACTTACGAGGAGGTTTGCAGCGGCCGCACCGGACACACCGAGGCCGTGCTCGTCGTGTATGACCCCAAAGCCACAAGCTATGAGGCCCTACTGAAGCTTTTCTGGGAAAGCCACGATCCGACCCAGGGTATGCGGCAGGGCAATGATGTCGGCACACAGTACCGCTCGGCGATCTATACGTTCTCGCCGGAGCAACGCGCCGCGGCCGAGGCCTCGCGCGCGGCCTACCAAGCGCGGCTCGAAGCGGCGGGGCTAGGCAAGATCACCACCGAGATACGCGATGCTCCCCCCTTCTACTTCGCCGAAGGGTATCATCAGCAGTATCTGGCAAAGAATCCGAATGGCTATTGCGGTCTCAGTGGCACCGGAGTCGCCTGTCCCATCCCCGCGAAAGTCGCCGCCGCCTAAAACTCAAACAGTCCAGAAGGGCGTGGCCCGGGTCAGCCGACGCAGGTGTTTGCGCAGCCTTCGTTCGCGCACCGCGAGCCGCTGGTCGTGCCACTCAAGGACACTGATCCACGCATGTGCCGCAGGGCCCCGCGGATCGACCTCGGCAAACAACTCGGGCAGGAAATCATGCGCGACGCGCACGTCGTTCGCATAGCCGAGATCGTCCTGTAGCCCCTTCAGTTTTCTCGTATAGGCGTGCAAATCGCTCTTGTCGAACAAGCCGCCGAGCAGTTCGATCGTGTAGCGCAGCTTCTTTGCAGCGATTCTGAGCTTGTGCCTCTCGCGCGGGCCCAGACGGTCGAAGCCTTTGCTGCGCTGGCGCAATTTATGGCGGCGGCGTTCGAGAACAGGCCCTGCAATATCTCCTATGGAAGAGTTTGGCAGGACAGCTTCCCGCCAGCCGCGCGCCTCGAACCACCGCAACAGATGCAGCATTGCACCTGTGTAGCGCTCCGAGAGAACAGCCTCCCTGGCGCGATCGGATGCCGATCGCCGCAACCGGTCAAGTGTCCCTGCGAGCTCATCCCAACCAGCGCCGTTGGCCATCCCGGCGCGGGCAGCCGGCAGCAATTCGGTCGAGAACACATCGAAATTGCGCGCCTGACCGAGTGCTCCGCCTAGCCACCGCAGTTCTTCGTCGACCCAGCGGCGATCCTCCGCAGGCAGCATTTCCTTGAGCGACGAAATCGCCGAGCGCAGTCGCCGCACGGCTACCCGCATCTGATGGATGCCTTCGGGTTTGCGCTCGAGGACCGGGAGCTGGTTGCGCAGGGCCTGCGCCAAGCAGTTGCGGCCGATCTCCTGCAACGCAGAGTCAACGGTCATCTCGCGATCGAGCGCGACCGGTTCCGCATGGACGGCCTGAGAAGCGGTCTCGGCCCCCTCGATCAGGCGATAACCTCGCTCGGACTTGCTGTCGGTAACGATGCGGATCGGCGCCACTTCGAGGAGCCGCAAAGCCAAATCATAGAGCGCGGCGCTATTGCCGTCCTTCAGTTCCAGTTCGATTTCGCTGATCGGTTCGGCCGCATCGCCGCCTGCCGAGCGTATTTCGCCTTCATCGATCGCAGCCTCTATTCGCGTTCCGCGCACGGGCTCGACATCGACGGCCGTTCGCGTCACCTCGGTCACGAACAAGGGGCGCAGATCATCGGTGATCGGGTCCGGTAGGTGCAGCTGTCCGCCACTTTCGGGCGCATCAAAATCTGGACGGCTGTCAGGGAGTGGATCTTCCCACTCGCCGCGGGACAACGCCCCCAGCTTCGCAAGGTCCGCTGATTTGACGGTCTGGACAAAACGACCGTCCTGCTCGCGCACGCGGAAGGTCAATCCGCGTCGTTTCAAGGCCACATCCTGCGTATCGTAATAGGTGCTGACGAGCCTTTTTTGCGAAGTGACCGCTGCAGGCGCCATACCCGCGAGCGCCTTCCGCAGTTCCGGAAGATCGGCCGGCGGAGCCGTCAGCTTGAGTTCGACTTCGGTCGGCATGAACCCCCTGCCGTGGCAATCGGCCCCGCACGCGGCCGTCGCGGGTAGATTCCTAATCTTAGTTCGCTATGTCCCGGTCGCAACCGCCGACCTTGTCGCAGACCTAGCCGGCTCGTTAACCCGCGACCCCTTCTTGCACAGACGTTCTGCGCTGCGCATGGCAGAATTGCAGATGCGGGCGCGGGTCGATCGGCGCAAAGGGCGCTAGCTTTGCCGGATTCGTGGTCGAAAAGGGAAGCCGCGAAGGTGGGCCAGGGAGGGACGGAACGGGTGCGGCGGGCACGACTACAGCGGATGCCCGGCGGCAAATCGAACGGAAGAGTCCCGTGACCATCGCCACCGTTCGGGCCACGCCGCGGGCTTGGCTCGTCGCCGAACCGGATTTTCGCCGGTTATGGCTCGTGGGTCTCGTCGTTTTTGCCGTCCGCTGGCTCGAGATGCTTGCCGTTGCGGTGTTCGCCTACCAGCACACCGGCTCCCCTTTCATCGTTGCGATGCTGACCATGCTGCGAGTGCTGCCCATGGCGCTGTTCGGTGCCGTGGCCGGGGCGTTGGCCGAGCGAATTGAACGCCGCACGGCGCTGGTGATGGTCCTCATTTCGATGCTGCTGACCTCGTTGATCCTGGCGCTCCTCGCCTGGAGCGACGCGCTCGCGATCTGGCACGTCGCGTTGGCGAGCTTTGTCAACGGGATCGCTTGGACGACCGATAACCCGGTTCGCCGCACGATGATCGGCGAAGTCGTCGGGCAGGAGCGCATGAGCGCGGCAATGTCGATCGATGTCGGGGCCAATAATGCGAGCCGCATGCTCGGGCCGACCCTCGGTGGGGTGCTGCTCGCGACAATCGGGATCGGCGGGGCCTTTGCCGTCAGCGTCGCATGCTTTCTCGTCGCGCTGGTTGCTGCGCTACGGGTCGGTCACCGCAACCTCGTCCACCCATCGGGCGGCGCGAGCGTGCTCGAGCGTATAATCGAGGGGCTCATGCTGGTGCAGCGCGACCGCCGCCTGATCGGAACCTTCGTAATCACGGTAATCTACAATACTTTCGGCTGGCCGTTTACGAGCATGGTCCCCGTGATCGGCCAGGATAATCTGGGGCTTGGCGCCATCGGCATCGGCATCCTCGCCAGCATGGACGGGGTCGGCGCGTTTTGCGGCGCCATCGCGATCGCCTTCTTCGCCAGACCGCGGATCTTCGCGCACCTATATGTCGGCGGAGTCATCATCTACCTGTTGATGCTGCCGATCTTCGTAATGATGCCCGACCCGCCGGCCGCTGGTGCGGTGCTGTTCGTGACTGGTGTCGCCAATGCGGGATTCAGCATCATGCAGGCGACCCTCGTCTACCTTTCGGCGCCTACCGAGATGCGCAGCCGCATCTTTGGCGTGCTGTCGGTATGCATCGGGGTCGGGATGATTGGTTTCCTCCATCTCGGCTTGCTCGCCGGCCTTATCGGCGCAACATGGGCGACCGCGACAATCGGCGTCGAGGGTCTCCTTGCCATGCTGCTGACCCGACGCTGGTGGCGCGCCATCACGGCGTGAGGCGGTGCGGTGGTGGGTTGCACGGAAATCGTCGCTCCGCTACGGCGGCCGATGTATGCTCATCCCGTTTTGCGGGAGAGAAAAATGTCGACTGCCTCGCTTGATTTGCGCCGCGCCGAGACGCGCGAAATCGATTACGTGGAACGGGCGCGGCGGCTCGCCCCCATGCTGACCGAGGCAGCGGACGAAATCGAGGAGCAACGCCAGCTTCCGGATCGGATCGTCGACGCGCTGATCGAGGGCGGCTTCTTTCGCTTGTTGCTCCCGCGCTCGTTGGGCGGCGCCGAGCTCCACCCCCTGACCTATGTTCAGGTTCTCGAAGAGATTGGGGCGGCCGAGCCAAGCACTGCCTGGTCGCTCGGCCAGAATTCGGGCTGCTCGATGTCGGCGCCCTACCTCGATCCGGCGGTGGCGCGCGAAATCTTCGGACCCCCGCGCGGCATCCTCACCTGGGGCCCGGACCTCCCCGGGGCAGGCCGCGGCGTGCCCGTCGAGGGCGGCATCCGGGTGACCGGGCGTTGGGGATTCGCCACCGGCAGCCGGCATGCCACCTGGCTCGGCGCGCATGTCCCGCTCTTCGAACTGGACGGCACGCCGCGCCTCAACCCGAACGGGCGTCCGGCCGTGCGCACCGTGCTATTCCCGAAATCGAGCGCCGAGATCATCGACAATTGGCAGGTCATCGGCCTGCGCGGCACCGGCAGTGACAGCTACCGGGTCGAGGACCTCTTTGTCCCGCAGAAATACACACTGTCGCGCGACAACCCGGCCGAGCGGCATGAGCCGGGCCTTCTCTACCGCTTCACCAGCGGCATGATCTACGCAATGGGGTTCTCGAACGTGTCGTTGGGGATCGCCCGCGGCGCGCTCGAGTCGTTCATCGAGCTGGCCCGCGACAAGATCCCTCGTGGCGCCCGCAAGACACTGCGCGAGAACAACGTGATCCAGGCGGAGGTCGCCAAGTGCGAGGCTAAGTTGCGCTCCTCGCGCGCTTTTATCCACGCGACCCTCGAGGAGATGTGGGACGAGGCCGAGAGGAACGGCGATTTCGCGCCCGCGCAGCATGCGCAATTGCGCCTTGCCGCGACCTGGGGGATCAACCAGGCACGCGATGTCGTCGCCGCGGTCTACAGCGCCGCCGGCGCCACCGCGATCTTTAACGAGAACCCGTTCGAGCGGCGTCTGCGCGACATCCACGCCGGCACCCAGCAGGGCCAGGGCCGCCCGGTCCATTTCGAAACCGTCGGCCAAATCCTGTTGGGCCTGCCCCCCGAAGGGAGAATGTTCCGCTAGCGGCAGGGGGAGGCTGACGATCCGCCCTCAGCCCATTGGCGAAATCTTTGCGCGCTCGCCTCGTCCATTGGAAAGAAGCACTCGATGCGGACCTCCTGCAGCGTCACGTCGCGCGGGGTCCCGAGCGTGGCAATCGTTGTGAACAACCGCAAAGATGTCTCGCCGCGGCGGAAATGGACCGGCAATACCGGGGATTGATGCAAGTCGAGAGGAGACGTCTCCGATAACGCGGCGACATCCGGGTATTCCATAAGGCGCTTCAGCAGCTCGGCTGTTTCGGGTGTGCCATCCGCATGTGCATCTGCCTGCACGCCGCGCAGGAGATGGAGTGCCACTTCCTCCCAATTGGCAATAAGGGGCCGCAGCCCATCCGATGACACCAGCGCGACTGCTAGGTTGACCGGCTCGGAAGGCGCATCGGCCGGCGCGGGGCCCACCAGGAATTCGGTCAGTTTCAACGCACCGCAGTTCGCGCGCAGAAGATTCCAGCGCCGGTCGACAACAAAGGCCGGGTAGGGCTGATGCTGCTCGAGCATAAAGTCGAGGGCCTTGTTCACCACGGCAAGCTCGGGCATCGACAGGGCGCTCTCGCGCCAGGCCGGTGCATAGCCGGCTGCCAACAGCAGCGCATTCTGCTGGCGCAGCGGAAGATCCATCGTCGCCGCGAGTCGCAGGACCATCTCCCGGCTCGGCGTCGCGCGGCCCGATTCGACAAAGCTCAGATGCCGTTGCGTCGTGCGTGCGGCAACGGCCAGATCCAGCTGCGAAAAGCCGCGGCGCCCACGCCATTCCTTGAGAAGGCGACCAAAAGCACTTGCGGTCATCGCCACTGCCCGGCGCGCTCCGCTCGAAGTTCCAACCCTCGACGACACGATAAATGCCCGCGAGCCGGTCGCCAATTCCCTGAGGAGGAATTGAGACCTGCCAATCCCCCGCCGACAATTCCGCACGGAGCCAGATGAAGGAACACCTGCCCGTGCTGCAGATCGCCGTTGTCGGCACCCTCGCCGCGAGCCTCGAAGAGCCGATGCGTCGTCACCTGAAGACACCATGCAAAATCATCGTCACGGGCGAGGCCGGGATCATCCCGCGACTTGCCGAAGTAGACGTCTTGGTGACGATGGCGTTCACCGCCGAAATGGCGCGGTCGGCGACCCGTCTCAAGCTTGTGCAGGTGCCGGGCGCTGGCCTCGACCAGATCGATCGCTCGGCGCTGCCGGATGGCGCGTTGCTCGCCAATGCTTATGGTCACGAGACCGGCATCGCCGAATATGTGATCGGCGCGATGCTGGCGCTGAGCCGCGATGTCATCCGGCTCGACGCGGCACTCCGGCGGGGCGATTGGCAGAGCCAATGGGCGGTGGGTGCAACCCCGCCCCCGGTATGGCCGGAGCTCGCGGGCAAGACTATCGGAATCCTCGGCTACGGCAGGATCGGCCAGAATGTCGCGCGCCGCGCTCGCGCCTTCGATATGAATATCCGTGCCATACGCCGCGATACCCGGCAATCAGCCGGTGACGAGCTCGCCCTTCTCGGCGGCCCGGATATGATCGACAACGTCGTGCAGGGATCGGATTACGTGGTGATCTCGATGCCTGCCACACCGGAGACGATCGGTTCCATCGGCCGCAAGCAGTTGGGCCTGATGAAACCGACGGCGTTTCTGATCAATGTAGCCCGGGCGGAAATCGTCGACGAGGACGCCCTTTATGAGGCGCTCGCACAGCGCGGGATCGCCGGCGCGGCGCTCGACGTCTGGTATCGCTATCCGCGCGAGGCGGGCCCGACAGCGCCTGCGACCCGGCCATTCCACGAGTTACCGAATGTTTTGATGACCCCGCACGTCTCCGGCTGGACAGAAGGCATGATGGAGGCCCGAGCCAAGCTGATCGCCGAAAACATCCGGCGTGTTGCATGCCGCGAGCGCCCGCTGAACCTGGTCGACCCATGACTACCCGCGCCGCGCGGTTTCGCTCGCCGCGCATGCCTCGCCGGATACACCTGCCATTCTTTTACGGCTGGCTTCTGGTCGCGATCGCCTTTGTCACGATGGCGGTCGGGGTCAATGCGCGCACCGGCTTTTCTTTGCTGTTTCCGGCGATGCTTGACGAATTCGGCTGGGAGCGGGGCATGACAGCCGGGGCCTTCTCCTTCGGATTTCTCGTCTCTGCGCTGGTCACTCCTTTTGTCGGCCGGTTGATGGACCGTCGCGGCCCGAGGCTCGTCATCGAGATCGGCGCCGTGTCCATGGGCAGCGGTCTCTTATTGGCGACATTCATTCACGAGCCGTGGCAGCTTTATCTGACGCTCGGCGCACTGGTCGGCGGCGGCGTCAATTGCCTCGCCTATACGGGTCAGTCGCTTTATCTGACCAACTGGTTCGTGCGCCGCCGCGGGTTGGCGCTCAGTATCGCCTTTTCCGGGGTCGGCGCGGGTTCGGTCATCGTTTTGCCCTGGCTGCAGTCGCTGATCACGAGCACCGGCTGGAGGGCTGCCTGCTGGGCGCTCGGCATCATCGTCCTGGGGACCCTGGCGCCGTTGAACCTTTTGCTGAAGCGGCGACCCGAAGATCTCGGCCTTGAACCGGACGGCGCCTTTTCGGGGAGCGCGGGCGCAACTCGAACCGAGAACATAGTGGATCGCGCCTGGGCCGCAGTGGAGTGGACGCTCGGCAAGGCATTGCGGACCTCCCGCTTCTGGTGGATCGCCACAGGCTATTTCTGCGGTCTCTTTGCCTGGTACGCCGTGCAGGTCCATCAGACGGAATATCTGATCGAGATCGGCTTCGGTCCTACCGAGGCCGCTTGGGCGTTGGGTTTGGTGAGCTTGGTAGCCGTTCCGGGCCAGATCGCGCTCGGCCATCTCTCTGACCGGATCGGGCGCGAGTGGGTGTGGACCATCGGCAATGCCGGGTTTGTCGTTTGCTATCTGAGCCTGATCCTGCTGCAGGACACGCCCATTACGATCCTGCTGTATGTCATGGTCGTTTCCCAGGGGATGCTGGGCTATGGCTTGACCTCGGTCATGGGCGCGATCCCTGCGGAGATATTCGAGAGCCCGCATTACGGCAGCATTTTCGGCATGGCGATGTTGGCGGCGATTATCGGAGGAGCGGCTGGACCTTGGATTGCCGGTCTGCTGCGTGACACAACCGGCAGCTATTCGCCGGCATTCTGGATCGCTATCGGCGCTAGCGCGATGTCGGCGGGGGCGATCTGGCTCGCTGCGCCCGGTAAGGTGAGAGCTGTCGCGGGACGCACCAATCAACTGGCGGTCAGCTGACCGAAGCCGGCTGTGTTCGCTCGGTTGCGGCTCGCCTCGGCCTGGCTGATCCGGCCAGGCGAGCCAGGTCGTCGTCGCGGTCTACAGGGCCAGGGCCGCCCGGTCATTTCGTAACCGCCGGCCAGATCCTCTTCGGCCTGCCGCCGAAGGGCCGCATGGTTCCGCGGCGCACGTCGGCATGTCGGTTCATTCGGTTACCGCCTCGGGTAGGAGACCCGCCAGATTGTGCCGTTGCCGTCTTCGCTGACAAGGAGCGCGCCGTCCTGGGCCATGGCGACACCGACCGGGCGGGCCCAGACGATCCGGTCATTGACCACAAAACCGGTCAGAAAATCCTCGTATTCGCCCGTTGGCTGGCCGTTCCTCAGCAAGACGCGAACCACCTTGTAACCACTTCGCTTGGTACGGTTCCAGGATCCGTGGAAGGCGGCGAAGATTTCGCCGCGGTAGTCGGCCGGGAATTGCGCGCCCTCGTAAAACGTCATTTGCATCGAGGCCGAATGCGGCTGCAGCAATACGTCCGGCAGCACCACCCGACTGCGCAGGGCTGGCTGCTCGTTCGTGTGGCGCGGGTCTTCGTTGGCGCCGATGTAAAACCACGGCCAGCCATAGAAGGCGCCTTCGCGTACCTGGGTAATATAGTCGGGAGGCAGATCGTCGCCGAGGCCGTCGCGCTCGTTGACCGAGCACCAGAGGTCGCCGGTCGCGGGCTGCACCGCCATGCCGACGCAGTTGCGCAGCCCGGTCGCGAAGAACCGCCTGTCCTTGCCTTCCGGCGTAAAGGAAAGGACGACGGCGCGGCCTTCGTCCGATTGCCACGGCGCGTTGATCCAACGGTCGGCGGCGTTGCTGCGCGATCCGATAGAGATGAACATGCGGCTGCCATCGGCCGAGAAGACCACGTCGCGCGTCCAGTGTCCGCCGCGCGGCAGGCCGGCCACGATCGTCTCCGCCGGGCCGGTGGGCTGGGCATCCCCCACGCGGTACGGAAAGCGAAGGACGTTGTCGGTATTCGCAACATAGACATAGCGCGGGTTTGGTCCCGGCGGCCAGAAGGCGATGCCAAAGGGCTGATAAAGATCTGCCGCGAAGGTACGAATCTCGGGCGGCTTGCCGCCACCCACGGTGCGCAGCAAGCGGATGCGGCCGGGCCCGCTCTCGGCGACGAAGATGTCACCGTTTGGCGCTACCTGGATTGCCCGCGGATCGTCGAGACCGCTGGCGAAGAGCTCGACGACAAAGCCGGGGGGCGCTTTCGGCCAAGCATTGGCCGGGCGCGCTACAACGGTGGGGTGATGGTTGGCGCTGGCGGTTTCGTAAGGCGGCGGCATGTCCGCGGGCGTGATCTTACGCCGCACCCCTGGCCCGTCGTTGCGCCAGTCGCCATAGGCCGCCGCGCCGTTAAGAACGGGCGGGGATTGGCCCATGGCGGCGATCGCAGCCGTGCCGACGAAGCCCGCCGCGATAATGCCTTTCGGGTTTGCTAATATCCCCATTCAGCGTTCCTCGAAGAGCGGCGGATCCCGATGGCGGCCTATCAGTACATCTACGTGATGAAGGGTTTGAGCAAGAACTATCCCGGCGGTCGCGAGGTGCTGAAGGACATCTGGTTGTCGTTTCTGCCGGGGGCCAAGATCGGGGTACTGGGAGCGAACGGCGCGGGCAAATCGACCTTGCTGCGGATCATGGCCGGCGAAGAGCGAGAGTTTACCGGCGAGGCGTGGTCAGCCGAGGGCGCCCGGGTCGAATATCTGCCGCAGGAGCCGGCGCTCGATCCGTCAAAGGACGTGTTCGGCAATGTGATCGAAGGGCTGGCCGATACCAAGGCATTGCTCGACCGTTTCGAGGCGGTCAGCGCCCGCTTTGCCGAGGACCTTTCGGAAGCCGACATGGATGCGCTGATCGCCGAGCAAGGCGAGCTGCAGGAAAGGATCGACCAAGCGGGCGCGTGGGATCTCGACCGCACCGTCGAAATCGCGATGGATGCGCTGCGTTGTCCACCCGGCGACGCCGAGGTCGCCAACCTGTCGGGCGGCGAGCGGCGCCGGGTGGCATTGTGCCGGCTCTTGTTGCAGCGACCCGATCTGCTGCTGCTCGACGAGCCGACCAACCATCTTGACGCCGAGTCCGTGGCTTGGTTGCAGCGCTTTCTCGAAGACTATCCCGGCACGGTCGTGACCGTCACTCATGACCGCTACTTTCTCGACGAGGTGGCCGGCTGGATCCTCGAGCTCGATCGCGGCCGCGGCATTCCATACGAGGGCAACTATTCGGGATGGCTCGACCAGAAACAGCAACGGCTCCAGCAGGAAGGACGGCAGGAGGCGGCGCGTCAGCGGACGCTCGAACGGGAGCTCGAATGGGTGCGGCAGAGCCCGCGGGCGCGCCAGGCCAAAAACAAGGCTCGTATCTCGGCCTACGAATCGCTCGTCGCGCAGAGCCGCGAAAAGGCGCCGGAGACGGCGCAGATCGTCTTGCCGCCGGGGCCGCGGCTCGGGGATCTCGTGATCGAGGCGCGGAGCGTTTCCAAAGCCTTTGGCGATCGGCTGCTGATGGAAGGCCTCGAATTCCGCTTGCCGCCCGGCGGCATCGTCGGCGTGATCGGTCCCAACGGCGCCGGCAAGACGACGCTTTTCCGCATGATTACCGAACAGGAGACGCCGAATGGCGGCGCCTTCCGGATCGGCGAAACTGTCAAGCTCGGCTATGTCGACCAATCCCGCGACACCCTTAACGCCGCCAATACGGTGTGGCAGGAGATCTCGGACGGGCAGGACGAAATCGATCTCGGTCGCCGCAAGATGGCAAGCCGCGCCTATTGCGCGCTGTTCAACTTTCGCGGGGCCGATCAGCAGAAGAAGGTGGGCCAGCTCTCGGGCGGCGAGCGCAATCGCGTCCACATCGCGAAAATGTTGAAGACCGGCGCGAATGTGCTCTTGCTCGACGAGCCCACGAACGATCTCGACGTCGACACGCTGCGGGCACTCGAAGAGGCGTTGCTCGACTATCCCGGCTGCGCCGTGATCATCACCCACGACCGGTGGTTTCTCGACCGGGTCGCAACCCACATCGTGGCGTTCGAAGGCGACAGCCAGGTCGTCTGGTTCGAAGGCAACTACGCCGATTACGAAGCCGATCGCCGGCGTCGCCTCGGCGCCGACGCCGACCAACCGCACCGCATCCGCTACAAGCCCTTGACCCGCAACTGAATGTCAGCGAGCGGCGCCCCCGCCGCTGGTCTTTTGACGCAGCATTGTAATCAGCCCCTGCACTTGTCCGCCATTGTGCTGGATCACAGACGCAAACTCGGAGCGTTGCGTGACGGCCATGCTGATCCCGTCTACCGAGACATCGCTGATCTTATATTTGCCGTCGCGACCCGTCAGCCGCCAGTCGACCTTCACCGGAGCCGCGCCTGACGGACGCACGATCTGGCTCGATACGATCGCCCCGTCGGCATCCGGCCGGCTGCCGGTTACCTTGAACGTCTCGCCGGTGTATTCACCCAAGCGGGTGGCGTAGGCCATCGCCACATAATCCTCGAACACCTTGACGTATTCCGTCCGCTGCTCCTCGCTGGCCGTATTCCAATACCGGCCGAGCACAAATCGGGCGATACCAGGAACGTCGAAATCCTGGCGAAGCAGTTCGCGGAAGCGTTCCACCCTCTGGGACTGACTGGCGCCTTTGCCGAGAACCTCGAGCGCCCGGCTGCCCAGATTGCTGATCATGGCGGCTGGATCTGCCGCCGCTGCGGCTGGGATCGCCGGAGCAAGCGCCCCGGGGAGGAGCATGAGTCCGGCGAGCAGGATCGAGCGTCGCAGCATTATTTGACAACCCCAGTAACGCTTGTTGCTTCGGAGACGACAGCAGGCCGAGATGGCGAATGCGCCGCCACACTGGGCGTTTCCCGATCCTCGCGACGGCTGAAACCGGCTTTCGGCGGCAGATTCTCCTCCTCGTGGCGGATTAGCGCAGCTCGCCGCTGCCGATAAAGCGAGCGGATTGTCGCATAATAATCGAGGGAAGTCCGCTCGATATCGGCCAGCGTCTCGATGAATCGTGACCGCTGATCGATGCCGCTGACCCCGCCGCGCACGAACGGAATCCAATAGAGGGTCCACGGATTGCCGGTGACGAGGTTGTTCCACGGATCGCCAAAGCCCTCCGCGACCTGGCCGCCCAGGTCGCGCGGCGTGGAGGGGCCGAGGATCGGCACAACAAGGTACGGTCCTTCGGGGATACCCCAGGCACCAAGCGTCAGGCCAAGATCTTCCTCGTGATAAGGAATGCCCCAACGGCCGGCAACATCGACCAACCCACCCATGCCGATCGTCGAATTCAAGACGAAGCGCCCGACGGTCGTCCCGGCCCGCTCGAATTGACCTTGCAGCGTATCGTTCACAAAGACGAGCGGCTCACGCAAATTGTTCAGAAAATCGCGGACCGAATCGCGCACCGGATCGGGCAGCGCCGTACGGTAGGCTTTGGCGACCGGCACTAGCACATTGCGATCGACGACCTGGTTGAACTCGAAGATCTTGCGGTTCGTGTTCTCTAACGGGTCGTTGAAGTCTTCCTCGTAAGCAGCAGTCTGCTGCTGCTCCGTTTCCGGATGTGTGGCACATCCACAGAGGATCACGGCCGAAAGGAGGAGCAGGTCCGAGCAGCGAAGCGGGCGAACAGTCATCGATCGGTCTCGCATCAGGCTGGCGTGTGGCAGCGGGCGAGATAATTGCGGGAATTTCGCGCGACCGGCAAGTGGCGCGCGGAAATCCGTGTCTCAAATTGAGTAATCGGCTTGCACATATAAAGATATCTGTATATGTTGCTGCCGTTGCCGCGAAGGATTGGAGACCGATGGATCACCTATTGGCCGCCCTGCGCGCAATCGCCGAGCCTACTCGATTGAGGCTTGTCGCACTGTGCGCGCGTGGCGAGCTGACCGTCAGCGAATTGACCCAAATTCTTGGGCAGAGTCAGCCGCGGGTATCGCGACATTTGAAGCTGCTTTGCGAGGCTGGTCTCCTCGACCGCTTCCGAGAGGGAAGCTGGGTCTTTTACCGGATGAGCCAAACCGGTCCGGTCAGCGGGCTCGCGCGCCAGCTCGTCGCGACATGTGACGACTCCGACCCGACGATGGCCCTCGATCTGCAGCGATTGAGCGCCATAAAGCGCCAGCGCGCCGATCTCGCCAGCGCTTATTTTCGCGAGAATGCCGCTCGCTGGCATCGCATTCGCTCGCTCTATGTCGACGAGATCGAGGTCGAAGAGGCGCTCTCCGAGATTGTTGGTGCTGCCGATCCGCGTGATCTCCTCGATATCGGCACCGGCACCGGCCGCATCCTCGAAATCCTGGCGCCCCGGGTCGAGCGCGCGCTCGGCATCGACCAATCACGCGAAATGCTGTCCGTAGCACGGGTCAATCTCGAACGTGCCGGCCTCGAAAATGCATCCGTCCGCCTCGGCGACATGTATCAACTGGCCTTGCCGGACGATTCCTTCGACGCCGTCGTGATCCATCAGGTCCTACACTACGCCGATCGGCCGGCGGCGGCGATCGCGGAAGCGGCCCGTGTGCTGCGGCCGACGGGCATTCTCGTGCTTGTCGATTTCGCGCCGCATTCGCTCGAATTTCTGCGCGACGAGCACGCACATCGCCGCCTCGGTTTTTCCGATGCAGAGGTGGCGGAATGGTGTCGCGCCACCGGCCTCGATCCATCCTCGCCCCGATATCTGCCCGGAAACCCGCTGACGGTCGTGATCTGGACGGCAGTCGGGCCCGCGGCACATTTGCGCCTCGGAGCCGGGTTGCGGCAGGGAGCACCCGCGGCGCTGGTTGAAGGGGAGGTTCACTGATGCAGCGTTACCGACCAGAGCCTTGGCGTGGACTGCTTGCCGCCGACCCGGTCATCGATTTCGATGCCGGACCGCCGCGCGTCTCGTTCGAATTCTTCCCACCCAAGACCGCGGAGATGGATGCGCGGCTCTGGGAGGTCGTCAAACGGCTCGAACCGCTGGCGCCGCGCTTTGTGTCGGTGACCTACGGGGCGGGCGGGTCGACCCGCGAGCGCACGCACGCCACCGTCCGGCGGATCCGCCAGGAAACGACGCTCGAACCGGCGGCTCACCTGACTTGCGTCGCCGCCACGCAGGGCGAGATCGACGCGGTTGCCGAGGGCTACTGGGAGGCCGGCATCCGTCACATCGTGGCCTTGCGCGGCGACCCGCCGGGCGGGGCGCAGCGTTATGAACCGCATCCCGACGGCTACCCCTATGCCGCCGATCTCGTGGCCGGGCTGCGCAAAGTGGCCGATTTCGAAATCAGCGTCGCCGCCTACCCCGAGACCCATCCCGAGGCCCGCAGCGCCGATCACGATCTCGACAATCTCAAGTGCAAGCTCGATGCCGGTGCCAGCCGGGCGATCACGCAATTCTTCTTCGATGTCGATTTGTTCCTGCGCTTCCGCGACCGCGCGCACGCTGCGGGGATCACGGTCCCCATCGTGCCCGGCATCCTGCCGGTCACCAATTTCGCCCAGGTCAAGAAATTCAGCTCCGCTTGCGGCGCCGCGATCCCGGATTGGATGGCTGCGCATTTCGAAGGGCTCGACGACGATCCCGATACGCGGCGACTTGTTGCTACCTCCCTGGCCGCCGAGCAGTGCCGCCGGCTGCACGCCAACGGCGTTCACGAATTTCACTTCTACACGCTCAACCGGGCCGATCTGATCGTGGCGATCTGTCACCTGCTCGGCGTGCGCGCGAATAAGCCCGCCGCGGCAGTCGCTTGACGCCGAACCGGTCAACCCGTCGCTTATTGCCCCTCCTAGAGGCGCGTGAATGACGCATTTTCTCGATTATCTCGCGGATCACGTCGTGCTGTGCGACGGCGCGATGGGGACCCAGGTGCAGGCGCGCAATCTCGATACCGAGCGCGACTTCCTCGGCAACGAGAACTGCACCGAGATCCTCTGCGACAGCCGTCCCGACTTGATCCGCGAGATCCATCTCGGGTATCTGCGCGCCGGCTGCGATGCGGTGCAGACCAACAGCTTTGGCGGCTCGCCGATTACATTAGGGGAGTTTGGGCTCGCCGACCGGGCCCTGGCCCTCAACCGCCGCGCCGCCGAGCTTGCGCGCGAAGCCGTCGCCGAATGCGCGCATGACGGGCGCACCCGGTTTGTGCTCGGCTCGGTCGGGCCCGGGACGCGCCTCCCTTCGCTCGGCCACATCCCTTACCAGCAGCTCGAAGATGCGCTGACGATCCAATGCGCCGGGCTGATCGATGGCGGGGTCGATGCAATCATCATCGAGACCTGTCAGGACCCGCTGCAGATAAAGGCGGCGGTCAACGGCGCCAAGCGGGCGCGCGTCGACGCGCGGAAGGACATTCCGATCCTCGTCCAGGTGACGATCGAGACGACAGGGTCATTGCTGGTCGGCGCTGATATCGCTGCGGCGGCGACGATCATCCACGCGCTCGACGTGCCGGTGATCGGCCTCAATTGCGCGACCGGCCCTCGCGAGATGGCCGAGCATGTCAAATGGCTCGGCGAGAACTGGCCGGGGCAGATCTCCATCCAGCCAAATGCCGGGTTGCCGGAATTGGTCGCCGGGCGCACCCATTATCCGCTCGGCGCGGCCGAGGTCGCGCAGTGGCTCGAGCGGTTTGTGCTCGAGGACGGGGTCAACATGATCGGCGGCTGCTGCGGCACCGAGGCGGCGCATATCGCCGCGCTCGACGCGATGCTGCGGCGCCTCGGCGGGGACCGGCCGCGGCCGGCGCCGCACCGGCGCAACCCGGTTTGGGCCTCCTCCGTCGCCTCGCTCTACAGCCAGGTCAATCTGCGGCAAGAGAATGCCTGGCTGTCGATCGGCGAACGCTGCAATGCCAACGGCTCGCGCAAGTTCAGGCAGCTGCAGGAGCAGGGTGATTGGGACGGCTGTGTCGAGATGGGGCGCGAGCAGGTCCGGGAAGGCTCGAACACGCTCGATCTCTGCACCGCCTTTGTCGGACGCGACGAGGTCGCCGACATGACCGAGGCGGTAACGCGGATGCGCGGCGCAATCAACGCTCCGCTGGTGATGGACTCGACCGAATATCCGGTGCTGGAGGCCGCACTCAAGCTCTATGGCGGCAAGCCGATCATCAATTCGATCAATTTCGAGGATGGCGAGGAGGCGGCGGACAAGCGGCTGAAGCTGGCGCGCCGCTTTGGCACGGCGGTAATCGCGCTGACGATCGACGAAACCGGGATGGCCAAGGAGGTCGAGCACAAGGTCCAGGTGGCGCGGCGGCTCCACGACTTCGCCTGCAACAAGCATGGCCTGCCACCCTCGGATCTGCTGTTCGATCCGCTGACCTTCACGATCTGCACCGGCAATGAGGACGACCGCCGGCTCGGCCTCAATACGTTGGAGGCGATCGAGCAGATCTCCAAGGACATGCCCGAGTGTCAGATCATCCTCGGCCTGTCGAACATTTCTTTCGGATTAAATCCGCCGGCGCGTCACGTCCTCAATTCGGTGTTTTTGGACCACGCGCTGCGCCGTGGTTTGACCGGGGCCATAGTGCATTTCTCGCGGATCGCGCCCCTGCACAAGATCCCGGAAGAGGAGGTGCGGGTCGCCGAGGATCTGATCTTCGACCGCCGCCGTGACGGCTACGACCCGCTGCAGGCCTATATCGCGCTGTTCGAAAACCGCGCTGCCGAAAAGAGCGAAAAGAAGGGTCGCCCGGAAAAGCTCGAGGACCGCCTCGCGCAGCGCATCGTCGATGGCGACCGGCTCGATCTCGAAGCCGATCTCGATGTCGCGATGCGGAGCCACAAGCCGCTCGACATTATCAACAACATCCTGCTCGACGGCATGAAGACGGTCGGCGAGCTGTTCGGCGCCGGCAAGATGCAGCTCCCCTTTGTGCTGCAATCCGCCGAGACGATGAAGACGGCCGTCAAGTATCTCGAGCCACATATGGAGCGGGTCGAGGGCCAGGAGAAAGGCACGGTCGTGCTCGCGACGGTGCGTGGCGATGTTCACGACATCGGCAAGAACCTCGTCGACATCATCCTGACCAACAACGGCTACCGGGTCATCAATCTGGGCATCAAGCAGCCGATCGGCGCGATCCTCGAAGCCGCGGTCGAGCACAGGGCCGATGCGGTCGGCATGTCGGGGCTGCTCGTCAAATCGACCGTCGTGATGCGCGAGAACCTCGAGGAGATGAGCCGGCAGGGTCTCGAATTGCCGGTCATGCTGGGCGGCGCGGCATTGACGCGGCGCTATGTCGAGGAGGATTGCGTCAAGGCCTATGCCGCCGGCCGCGTCGCTTATGCGCGCGACGCCTTTGACGGGCTCGGCCTGATGGACAAGATCGTCAACAACAATTTCGATGCGCATCTGGAGGAGGTCAGGCGCAAAAGCGAGGGGCGGCCGGTCAACCAGAGCCGCAAGCTCGGCCGCGCCGCCGACCCGAAGCCGCTGCGGCCGGTCGACCTCGAGGAAATCCGGCTGCGCCGCGCCGAGCTCACCCGCAATGTGCCGGTGCCGGAGCCGCCCTTCTGGGGGCCGCGCACGATCGCGCGGGTGCCGGCCAAGGCGGTCGTGCCGTACCTCAACGAACGCATGCTCTACCAATTCCAGTGGGGCTACCGGAAGGACGGCAGGTCATTGGCCGAGTACCGGGAATGGGCCAAGGACGAGCTGCGCCCGGTGTTGCACCGCATGCTCGACATCGCGATCCGCCAAAACATTCTCGTCCCGCAGGCGGCCTATGGTTATTGGCCCTGCGCTGCCGAGGGCAACGACCTCATTCTGTTCGACACCGACGGCGCGCGGGAGCTGACCCGCTTCTCGTTCCCGCGCCAGAACAAGGAGGGCGGGCTCTGCGTCGCCGATTTCTTCCGCGACGTCGCCAGCAACGAGCGCGACGTGATCGCCTTGCAGGTCGTGACGATGGGGAGGCGAGCCTCGGAGGCGGCGCGCGAATGGTTCGCCGACAACCGTTACCAGGACTATCTCTACCTGCACGGCCTTTCGGTCGAGATGGCCGAGGCCTTTGCCGAATATCTGCACAAGCACATCCGCGGCGAGTTGGGCTTTGCCGCCGAGGAGGCGCGCGACCCCGAGGCGATGCTCAACCAAGGCTACCGCGGCAGCCGCTACTCCTTCGGCTACCCGGCCTGCCCCAACCTCGCCGACCAGAAGCAGCTTCTGGCGCTATTGGGCGCCGAGGAAATCGGTATCACCCTTTCCGAAGAAGACCAGCTCGACCCCGAGCAATCGACCTCCGCGATCGTCGTCCACCACCCCCAGGCGAAGTATTTCTCGGTGTGAGGCGCAGCTGCTCGCTGCGGCATTTCGGAAACCGGGAATTCGTCGATTTCTAACGGCATCTGGGCGGTGCTTTTCGGCTGATGTTCAGCAATCTTCGTTCGCAAAATCTGGTTCGATATCGGCCGGCAGCCGACGCAACGCCGCGGTCGCGGCCGAGGGAATAGAGGGTTGCTGAGCCCCCGCGGGACCGCGCCAAAAGAGCGTAGCATGTGCCTCGAGGTTTCCGCGTTCCATAATCTCGCGCAGCTCCTTCAGGCGGCTGTCTTGATCAACGGAGGGCGAAATCAATCTTTCGAGCGCGTTCAGATGGTCGGCGAGATTCTGGCTCTGGATCTTGTGCTTCGTGCTGAAATACCAGACACCGGTCTTACCGATGATCTCAGGGCTGCGAGGACCGGGACGATAAGTCTCCCCCTTCTTAAAGGCGCGCGTGGGCTTCTCCTTAACGATACACGAGATCTCATCCGGGTCCAGCGCATCGCCGGCAAAGCGCAGTGTGGCGAACGTTCTGATCGTGCTCTCAGAGCTCGTCATAGATATTACCGAGAGGATCACTCTGTTCGTCCGTGACCATACTATCATCATAGATGATAACGCGGTCCGCAGCACGAAGATCGCCTGCGGGCCTTAATTTCGTGGATAGCATCACCAAGTTGCCAGTGCTGAATGCCGAGCCGATCGCTGACGTATTTCGGCGGATTTCCTCGCTGGTCCCAAATGACACGAGCCATGCGCGGGCTTATAGCTTGCGCACAGATCGTTCGGCGATTGGCCTCCTGACGGGCTCCATCTGCAATCTATCCAAAGACCGTCAATGTCACGCCCCGCCTCGCCGCGCCGCGGGATGACGCGCAGAAGATTTCGGTTTGCCGATGGTGAGTTGAACGCCTGACCCGGCCGTTCCTTTAAACATTTAAGTCCCGCAGCGCGGCTAGGCAGCGCCGCGGGCCAGTGCTGGCTCAGCCATCGCCGGTTTCCGCAGCGCGCCGCTTTCGACGGCGGCCTCAGGCTCGCGCCTGTTGGCGGTTGGTTCGGGGATATGGCCGAGCCGGAGCGACAGAGCCGCTGATCGGCCTCAAGCGCGAGTATCCGCCGCGCCAGACACGGTCGATAGCGAGCGAGAGGCAAGTCGGAGCCGGAGTTTCACTGATCGCCTCTTGCAAAATACAGCTCGATTGCCTTCGACGGGAAAAGCGTTGGTCTTGATAGTCTCAGAAATTGACTTTATGCACGAGGTCGGGTTCAGGGGGCATGTGATGTCGGCTGATGTCGAGCGACGTTCCGTTACATCCGCTCAGAATGCGAACGCCGAACAACCCGGCGCCGATAGCGGCTTGCTTGCCGTGGCGCTGATCGCCGGGCATTTCCACATCGCGGCGCAGCCGGCCCAGCTCCGTCATGAGCTGGGCCTCGGAGCCGTGCCGGCCTCGGCCGAAGACCTTACGCGCGCCGCCCGCAGAATCGGGCTGAAGGCCCGCACGATGACACGGCAATCCTTGCGGCGGCTCGAGACCGTACCCCTTCCCTGCATCATCGAGGTGGGCCAACGAGGATTCTCGATCCTGGTCGCGCGCCTGGAGAGCGGCAAATACCGGCTGGCCGATCCGGTCACCCGCAAGCTCGACGAGAGCTCGCTCGAGGACATCGCCGCGATCTGGACCGGGACCATTGTGCAGCTGGCGCGCCGGCTGGGGATCGACCGGTTGGCCAGCAATTTTGGCCTTGCCTGGTTTTTGCCGTCGATACTGCGTTACCGCAAGGCCCTCACGCAGGTGCTGGTCGCCTCGCTGTTCATCCAGCTGTGCGGGCTGATCACTCCGCTGTTCTTCCAGATCACCGTCGACAAGGTGCTCGTCCACCGAAGTTACTCCACCTTGGTCATGATCGTCGCCGGGCTGGCAATCCTCGGGGTTTTCCATGTGCTGCTGCAATATTTGCGAAGCTATGTGCTCTCCCACACGACGAGCCGGATAGATGTCGAACTCGGCGCTCGGTTGTTCGATCACCTGTTGCGGTTGCCGCTCGCCTATTTCGAGACCCGGCCGGCCGGACAGACCGTCGCCCGCGTCAGGGAACTGGAAACGATCAGAGCCTTTTTTACGGGGCAGGGCCTGTCCTCGGCGATCGATCTTTTGTTCAGTATCGTCTTCCTCGGGGTCCTGTTCATCTACTCGCGATCGCTCACCATCATCGTAGTCGCCTCGATACCCGTTTATGTGATTGTCGCAATTTTTTTGCGGCCCCCATTGCGTGAAAAAATCAAGGAGCGATTCAACCGCGGCGCCGCCAGCAACCAGTTCCTGGTCGAGGCGGTGGTCGGCGCCCATACGATCAAGGTGGCGGCGATCGAGCCGATCCTGCGAACCCAATGGGAGGAGAGGCTGGCCGCCTATGTCAAAACGTCTTTCCAGGCGGTAATGCTGGCGGCCGCCGGGCAGAACATTATCCAGTACGTAAACAAGGCAACGACCGCGCTTGTCCTGTATTTTGGGGCTGCTGCGGCGATCAACGGGGAGCTGACGGTCGGCGAATTGGTCGCCTTCAACATGATCATGAACCAGGCGATTCAGCCGATTCTGCGTCTCGCTCAATTCTGGCAGGATTTCCAGCAGGTGCAGATCTCGGTGGATCGGATCGGGGACATCCTCAATTCGCCGCCAGAGAGCCGCTCTCTTGCAAAGGCGCATTTGCCGCCGGCGAAAGGCGCGATCGCTGTGCGCAACGTGACCTTTCGCTACGAGCCCGGCGGCGCCGAGATCTTGAAGGGGGTCACGATCGATATCGAAGCCGGCCAAGTCGTCGGGATCATCGGGCGGTCCGGGTCCGGCAAATCGACCTTCGCAAAATTGCTGCAGCGGCTCTATGCACCGGAAAGGGGACAGATCTTCATTGACGGCATCGACATCGCCCAGGTCGATCCCGCTTGGCTGCGGCGTCAGATCGGAGTGGTTCTGCAAGAGAACCTCCTCTTCCACCGCACCGTGCACGACAATATCGCGCTGGCCAACCCGGGAATGCCGCGCCCCAGAGTCATGGCGATGGCCCGGCTATCGGGTGCGGACGAGTTCATCAGGCAATTGCCGCTCGGATATGACCATCTCATCGAGGAGCGCGGCTCCAATTTGTCGGGCGGCCAGCGTCAGCGGATCGCAATCGCGCGGGCGTTGGCGAGCGATCCCCGCATTCTGATTTTTGACGAGGCGACCAGCGCCCTCGATTATGAGAGCGAGCGCCTCATTCAGGAAAACATGCAACATATCGTCAAAGGGCGAACGGTGATCATCATCGCGCATCGGCTGGCGGCAGTGCGCGATTGTGATCGCATCATCGCCTTCGACGAGGGACGGATCTGCGAGGAGGGCAACCCCCGAGAACTGCTCAGCAAGCCGGCCAGCTTCTATGGGCGGCTATGGCGAATACAGGGTGGCGGCAGCCTCAAAGACGCGGAGCATGTGGCGTGAGCGC
>JBJMQW010000137.1:0-8803 GCA_045802495.1 Allostellaceae bacterium
AAGTCACCGACCGAGACAAGGGGCTGATCACACTCGCCAGCGGTGGTGGCAGCCATGGCGAGCGCGTTCGGCGGGTGCGCAGCGCCGGCGGGGCTGTCACCGAGATGTGGTTGGCGGCGACGCGGTTCGTGCCGGAACCGGTTGCCGCCGACGAATTGGAAACACGCTACAGCGCGCGCGTCGTCTAGCGCTCGGAAATTGTAGTTGCGACGATTGTCGGGAGCGTGCGCTCTTGAAAGTTCCGTCGGGAGGAGGCGGGCGCAACATGACACTCACAGGTCTCATTATTTTTAGTGATCGGCGCCGTCGCCGGGTGGATCGCCGGGCAGATCATGAGCGGAGGAGGCTTTGGCCTTCTCGCCAATATCGTTGTCGGCGTTATCGGCGCGCTGATCGGCGGCTGGTTGTTTAGCCTATTTGGCATCGCTATTGGCGGACTGATCGGATCAATTGTCGCCACGGTCATCGGGGCAATCATCCTCCTGGCCCTTCTCCGACTGATTAAACGCGCCTGACACCGAGTCCGACCAGCTCACAGCTGCCCAACATTCAACTCGGCGGGACCGCCGGCTGCGCCCCCCGCTCGAGCGCCCCGCAACTCCCTCGTATTGCTTTGGCAGGCGAATGGCGGGTCGCTTGACTAGCCGCCGACCCGGCCGTACCGTCCGGGAATGCACGTCAAGAGTTTTATTTGGTCGCAACCGGCGGAACACCGTCGGCGACACAACCGAGGAGGTCTTTGATGGCGGAATACCAGCTGATTTCGGCGGATTCGCATATCGTCGAGCCGCCCGACATGTACACCAGCCGTTTCGATCCGAAGCTCCGCGACCGGGCGCCGCGCATGGAGCGGCGCAAGACGCCGACCGGCCGGGAATACGACGCCTGGTTGTTGAATGGTATGCAAGTCGGCACGCTGGGTGCGGTGATGCAAGCCGGGCAGCGCTTTGAGGACCCCTCGCAGATCGATTTTCTCGGCCTCTGGGAGGACGTCCGCAAAGGCGCCTACGACGCTGATGCAATGATCGCAGAAAACGAGGAGGACGGGATCTGGGGCTCGGTTTTGCAGCCTAGCCAGGGCCTCTTTTGGTACCGCATCCCAGACGGCGAGCTGCTGACCGAGATCTGCCGCGTCTACAACGACTGGATCGCCGATTTCTGCAAGCCGCACCCCCGCCGGCTCAAGGGCATCGCCATGCTCAATGTCGACGACCCCGACGCAGCCGCAAAAGAGCTCGAGCGCTGCGTCAAGATGGGCCTGGTCGGCTCTTTCATCCCGGTCGCGCCGCGGCCGGACAAACCCTATAGCAGCCCCCTCTACGACAATTTCTGGGCGACGGCGCAGGATCTCAAGCACCCGCTTTTGCTGCACATCGCCACCCCGCGTGACGGTGTTCCGGGCAACGAGTTCACGACCGACGTCACCCAAATGACCGGTGCCGGTCGCTCGACCACCGATTACTGGGTGCGCTATGCGCTTGGTTCGATGCTGTTTGCCGGTGTGTTCGACAAGTTCCCCGGGCTCAAGATTGGGTCGGTCGAGCACGAAGCGGCGTGGATCCCGCATTGGCTGAAGCAAATGGATTTCACCTATGTCGAGCGGCCGGTCTTCACCAAGGGCTGGCGGTCGAAAGACGGTCTGATGCCGAGCGATTATTGGAAGCGCAACATGTTCGTCGAATTTATGGAAGACGATATCGGCATCAAGTTGCGCGAATATATCGGTGTCGAGAACATGCTGTGGGGCAGCGATTATCCGCACGCTGAGGCGACCTTCCCGCGGTCACAGCAATTTCTGTCGCGCATGTTCGAGGGGGTACCCGAGGCGGATCTGCGCAAGATCACGTCAGAGAATTCGGCGAAAATGTTTGGCTTCCAGCTCAACTAAGACGCCGCCAACCTCGGCCACAACCCTAACCCATCACGCTCGTCCGGCCTCTTCCCCCTCAGGGGGAAGAGGCCGGGGCGACCGGCCATCTTCAAGGTGAGCGCAGTTCCAGAAGGCTTCGTTGCCGTCGGCAAGACCAGCGACTTGGCGCCGGGCGAGATGAAATTTGTCGCGGTCGATCGCGAGCGTGTCGTCCTCGCGAATGTCGACGGCGCTTTTTATGCACTGCGCGATGTCTGCGGACACCGAAACGCGCCGCTGTCGCGCGGCAAGCTGATCGGGTGCCTGATCGAGTGCCCGCTGCATTTCGCGCAGTTCGACATCCGCACCGGCAAGCTTATCGACGGCCCTATATCTGCCGACATCCCGGTCTACGAGGTCCGGGTCGACGGCGACACGGTCTACGTCAAGGGCTAATCCGGATCAGACAGGCGGCAGCCAGTACTCGTCGATGCGCCCGGTGTATCGGCGATCCGACCAGTCCGGCATATTGTCCGACTCGAAACTCGGGGCCTTGTCGAGCCTGTTGCGATCGAGATCGACGATATAGCCGCCGAGGTTCGGGCCGTAGTTGAGCACCTTCCACGGCAGCGGATAGAAATTTTCTCCAATTCCCAGAAAGCCCCCGAAAGACATGACTGCATAGGCGATCTGGCCGGTGTGTTTATCAATCATCAAATGATGCACTTGCCCCAGATGATTGCCGTTGCGATCGTATACAGCGGTGCCTTCTACCTTATCGGAGGCGATCAGCTGCGCGGTTTCCTCGGTCTCAAGTCCGCGCTGCCCGACATCTGTCGTATAGTTCATCAGTGGTCTCCTGCGACCTGGATGAACTGCGAACAGACTGCACGAAATTGGAGTTCCGACCTCCCCGCCCGGCTCAACCGGGGCCTTGCGGGCGGTGCCGTTTGACTGCCTCCGGATTGGTCGAGTCGGCGCCCATATACACCCCGCGCTCCCAGCTGCGCTTTAACGGGTCGGCGACCTTCAGCGACATGCGGCCGATGCGCTCGATTTCGATCTCGACCGTCTCGCCGTCCTGCAGTGCGCCAAGCCCTTCATGATTGGTGCCGCAAGCGATCAGGTCGCCGGTGTTCAGGGTCATGACCGTCGAGGCGAACTCGACAAGCTCCGGCACCCGGTGCTCCATATCGTCGGTGTTGTAGTTGTGGCGCAATTGGCCGTCGTTCCAGAAACGCACTACCAGATCATTGGGCTCGGGCACTTCGTCTGCGGTGACGATGCAGGGACCGATCGGCGCGAAGGTGTCGAACGACTTGCCGAGCCAGCTGCCGGCCTTCCAAGTCCGCCTGCCCTCGCCGCGCGCCGACACATCGATCAGGCAGGTATAGCCGAATACCGCGCTTTTCCAATTTGCCTGACTGACCTTCTTGGCCGGACCTTTGATGACGAGCGCCAGCTCGGCCTCGTGCATGAAGATCCACGGCTCGGTAAACTCCGGCAATACAATCGTATCGCCGGGCCCGACCACTGCCTCCGGGTTCTTCAAAAACATATTGAGGGGTCGCGCCTCGCGCTGTGCGTGCTCCCAGTAATTGGCAATGCAGCAGAGGATCTTGCCCGGCCGGGGCAATGGCGCGCGCAGGCGCACCGTGCCGAGCGGCACCGCCGATCCATCGGCCGCGAGCTTTTCGAGCGCCGGGCGCAGCCTATCGAAACCATCGATGATGCCCTGCATCGTCAATTGCGCGGTGTAGCCGCGCTCGATCGCGCCTGAAATGTCGACGACGCCACGCTCAGTCGACAGACCCGGCACCGGCTCGCTGTGCCCCGCGTCTTCAAACAAAACCAACTTCATCACCGCCTCCCATCGGTCGTCCGCCGGCTCACATACGGTTGCCGCATTATCTTGAAGCGCCGGTTTCGCGAAAGCGAGATCCGCGACTACCTCGCCGCCGGCCGATGAATGCGGTAAGTTGCGGCGGGTCGAGAGAAAGCGAAGGGGTGTATGAGCAAGGCCTTCGTCAAGGAGACGGACGAGGCGGAGGAGCTGCCGGAACCGCCGGGCGGACTGCCGCCGGGAAGCAAGAACTACATTACGCCGCAAGGGTTCCGCCGTCTCCAGGAGGAGCTGAACCACCTGTCGCGCACCGAGCGCCCGCGCGTCGTCGAAACGGTTGCCTGGGCCGCCGGCAATGGCGACCGTTCCGAGAACGGTGACTATATCTACGGCAAGCAGCGCCTGCGCGAGATCGACCGCCGCCTGCGCTTCCTGGCGAAGCAGCTGGAGAATGCCGAGATCGTCGACCCGGCGCGGCAGTCGCGCCTTGATCAGGTGTTCTTCGGCGCCACCGTGACCTACGCCAACGAAAACGGCGACGAGCGGACCGTCACCATCGTCGGCGTCGATGAGATCGATGCCGACCGCGGCCGCGTCAGCTGGGTATCGCCTGTCGCGCGGGCCCTGCTGAAGGCGCGCGAGGGCGATGTCGTCGAGTTGCGCACCCCGACCGGCATCAACCGCATCGAGATTATCGAGATCCGCTACGAGACAAGTCCGCAGTCGGATTTGTGACCCGAATTGGTATGCGACGATCGCGCGTCGGAGACGCGCAATCGTGGATTGCGGTGCGCGGGGCTCCGGGTGTTGAGTTCCCAACATCCGGCGCGGAAAGGAAGATCGGATGCTGCAAATCCGCAAGATGGGCCCGCAGATCGGCGTCGAAATAAGCGGGATCGACGTCAAGACGATGGACGAGGCGGAGTGGAGCCGGATCTACCGGGCATGGCTCGACCATAACGTCATGGTGGTGCGCGACCAGGATCTCGAGGTTCCAGATTTTCTCGCCTACAGCCGTCGCTTCGGGCCGATCGAGCCACACCCGTCGAAATCGACCCGCCACCCCGATTGGCCTGAGATCACGCTGCTCGGGGTCAACAAAATCGATGCGAACGGCAATATCATCGACGCGATCTATCGGCGCGGCGCCGAGGGTTGGCACACCGATGGAGCCTATGATCAGGAGCCGTTCAAGGCGACCCAACTATACGCGATTGCGGTGCCGAGCCGCGGCGGCAATACCCTGTTCTGCAACGCCTATGCGGCGTATGACGCGTTGCCGGAGAGTCTGAAACAACGCCTGGACGGGGTCAAAGGCGCGTTCTCATACGGCGGCAAGCGCGGCAAGTCGAAATTGCTTAATCCGGAAGACCAGGATTGGACGCCCGTCTATCATCCGATCCTGCGCACCCATCCCGAGACAGGGCGCAAGGCGCTCTATTTCGATCCGGGCAAGATCGTATCGATCGTCGGCGCCGAGGATCGAGAAAGCGATCAGCTGATTGCCGATCTCAAAGGCTACATGATTCAGCCCGACGCCGAATACCACCACGTCTGGCGGAAGGGCGACATCGTCATTTGGGACAACCGCTGCTCCTATCACCGCGCCGCTGGCGACTATCCGCCCGAGGAGGACCGTATCCATTGGCGGGTATCGATCAAGGATTACGGCATCCAGCCGATGCGGACGGCAGCGGAGTGACCACGATGAGCATCACCGTCAGTCCATTTGCCGCCGGCCTCGGCGCCGACATCTCCGGGATCGATATCCGCCGGCCGTTGAGCGCCGCTGACCGCGACGCGATCCGCGGCGCTTGGCTCGAAAATCTGGTGCTGCGCTTCCGCGACCAGCCGATGGATGACGAGCAGCACATGGCCTTCACCCGCCAATTCGGCGAGCTGGAATTCTACCCGGCCAAATTGATCGAGCAGCAATACGGGGTCGGCACCGAGAATGCCGGGCGCCGGCGCGAGATTCCGCCGGAGATCTCGGTGATTTCGAACATCCTGGAAAACGGTCAGCCCATCGGAGGGCTCGGCGACGGCGAGGCGTTCTGGCACACCGACAGCTCCTTCGTCGATGTGCCGCCGGCGGCGAGCCTGTTGCGTTCGCTGGAAGTGCCGCCGCAAAGCGCCGGCGGGTCGACCCATTTCCTGAACTGCTATGCGGCCTATGACACGCTTCCTGATGGCACCAAGAAGCGCATCGACGGCATGACCATGATTCATGCTGCGACCCATTCGAGCGGCGGCAAAGCGCATAAGGGTTTCGAGACAGTCAAAGACGTTTCGCAAGTGCCCGGTGCGCGTCAACCAATGGTGCGCACCCATCCCGAAACCGGCCGGAAGGCCCTTTTTCTCGGGCGCCGCATCAACGCTTATGTTATCGGCCTGTCGGTCACGGGGAGCGAGGCACTGCTCGACGAATTGTGGGCGCACGCCATCCAGGAACGCTTTACCTGGCGTCAGGACTGGCGCGTCGGCGATCTGGTGTGGTGGGACAACCGCTGCGCAATGCACCGCCGGGACGCCTTCGACCCCGACACGCGCCGCCTAATGCATCGCACCCAGCTGAAGGGCACCCGCCCCATCTGAGCTCGGATCTACCGGGACGGTATCCTCAATTTCGTGAGATGCCGCGCAACCGCGGCCAAGTCGCTCGGCTCGGACGCAACGTGCCCGCTTTCCTCTAGCAGGATTGCCACAGTCTCGCGGATCTGGTCTTCGCTGTGAGCCGCCGTCAGGAAGAACCTGAGCCGGGCGGCGCGCTCCGGCACAGCCGGATAAAGGATTGGCTGCACATTAATCCCGCGCCGGAACATTGCCTCGGCTAAGCGGCCGGCGCGGATCGAGCTGCCGGTCACGATGGGAACGATCGAGGCCCCGATCGATCCACCGACGTCGAGCCCCCCTTCCCGCGCGAGCCCTAGGAAGAGCGCCGCTCTGTCGTTGAGCTGCCTTACCCGCTCCGGCTCGCGCTGTAAGATCTCCAGCGCGGCAAGAGCCGCGGCAGCGGCCGGCGGCGTCATCCCGACCGAAAACACAAATCCAGGCGCCACCAGCTTGAGGTAATCGATCAATTCCTTGCTGCCGGCGATGTAGCCGCCGCAGGACACGAGACTCTTGCTGAGCGTGCCCATCCAGATGTCGACGTCGCCCGGATCGACGCCGAAGCGGTCCGCGGTGCCGAAACCGCGCGATCCAAGGACGCCGAGGGCATGCGCCTCGTCGACCATCAACCACGCCCGATGACGTCGTGCCACGGCAATGAAGGCCGGCAGATCGGGCACGTCGCCATCCATGCTGTAATGCCCCTCGATCACGAGTAGCGCGTGCCCCTTGCGCAGCCGCGTTTCGGCGAGGAGCCGATCCGCGGCTCGGTAGTCAAGGTGTGGAAACGGCACCCGGCGAGCGCCCGAAAGGATCGCGCCCTGAACGATGCTGTTGTGGATCAGCGCGTCGTGAACGATCACGTCGTTCCGCCCGAGCAAATGCCCGATGACCGTGACATTGGTCGAATGGCCGCCGATCATGACCACGCTGTCTTCTGTGCCGTGAATATTTGCCAGGGCCCGCTCAAGCTCGCGGTGTATCGGGCGTTCGCCCGAGACCGGGCGGCTGGCGGAGACTGTGGTGCCGTATCGGTCGATCGCGGCCTTTGCTGCCTCGGAAATCAGCGGGTGCCCGTTGAGCCCGAGGTAGTTGTACGACGCGAAGTTGATATAGGTCCGGTTGCCAATCAGAGTCTCGGCGCCGGCGATGCCTTCGTGCACGCGAAAGAACGGGTCGGCAATCTCGAGAAAATCCGCGGCTTCGCGGATCGTGCGGATCTCCCGATAGGTTTCGAATTCCGCGAGATCAAGCCGCCCGGTCTTGTGACCGCTCAGCTCCGCTTCGGAGCCGAGCGGCACCCGAGGCGATCCCACCCCCGATGCCGAGGAGAGCCGTTCAATCAGCCGCGCCTTTGCCTGCGCGGATAGGCCGAATAGGTTGCGCGCCGATTCCATCGGTTACTCTGCAGCAACCGATTTGGCATCGGTCAACGCAGAGGCGGCCCTTCCCGCCCCGGCCGAGAATGGTGGGGGCTCGATCCCCTCATGACGCGCCACGAGCGCGACCAGCTCGCCGTCGCTACGACCATGGCAAACTGCCGCGGTAAGACGTGCGGCGATCGACGCCACGCTCGTACCCTCGGCAAGCGAGACGAGCGGCAGATCGACCCGCAACCTGCTCTCGAGAGCGAGGCGAAGCTCGACCGCCATCAGCGAATCCATTCCCATTTCCGAGAGAGGACGCAGCGGGTCGATGCCGCCGGCCGGCAACCGCAAGATTGTCGCCGCCTCCTCGGCAACGATGGTCTTGAGCAATGCCAGCGCTGCCTCAGGGTCGAGAGCGGAGAGCCGTTCGTTAAGCGACTCGTCGGAGGCAGCCGCCGACGCCTTAGCGCGGATTTCCGAGAATAACGGCGCCGCGAGAATTGGAAGCAATCGCCGGGCCTCGTCCCAGTTTGTTTCGGCAAACGCCGCCACCGGGAGCCCGCTCGCAATCGCCGCCGGAAGGCCTGCGAAGGCTTCGGCCGCAGGAATCGGTCGGGCGCCCAGCCGGCGTGCCAAAGCCTCGCGAGCCTCGGGTCTCTCAGCCAGGTAACCGGCATCCTCGATCGGGCCCCAAGCAATTGCCAGCGCCGGCCTTCCTTCCGCCCGCCGGCGGCGCGCCAGCGCCTCAAGCGCCATGTTCGCCGCAACATAGGCGCCTTGAGCCGGTGCCCCGATCAACGTGGTTGCCGACGAAAACAGCAGAAACAATTCGATCGGGTCGTCCCGCGTCAACGCATCCAGAGCCAGCGCGCCGCCGAGCTTGGGCCGCAGGACCGGCCGTATGCGGGCCGATTCGATGTCGGCGGCGAGGCTGTCGTCGATCGCTGAGGCGGCATGCACGATCCCCCGCAGCGGCGGCTGAGTCGCGCGGATCTCGTCCAGAATGGCGGAAAGAGAGGCGGGATCAGCCACATCCCCCGCATAGACCTTTGCGTTCGCGCCGGCAGATTCGAGTTCTCGCACTCTTTCTTCACAGCCCGGTGTGGCGGTTCCTCGGCGGCTCACGAGAGCGAT
>JBJMQW010000138.1:0-5420 GCA_045802495.1 Allostellaceae bacterium
ACAGCCATTCAAAAGCGATAACAATCCGGAGGCTTTGGTAGATCGAGAGGGATAGTAATGGCCCACCCAATCGTTTACGGCCCGGCCGGGAGCACCCATGTGTGGAGTGCGCGGCTGGCTCTGGCGGAAAAGGGCGTGACGCACGAACTGGTCGAAGTGCCGTTCGGCCTGCACCGCGAAGAGCCGCACTTGTCGCGGCACCCCTTCGCCAAAGTGCCGGCCTTCGAGCATGACGGTTTCGCGCTTTACGAGACGCAGGCAATCATGCGGTATGTCGACGAGCGCTTTGCGGGCACGCCGTTGCAGCCCGAAGACGTGCACGAATGGTCGCGGATGAACCAGATCATCGGCATCGTCGACGCCTATGCCTCGCCGAGCATCGGGGGGACGATCCTCTACAACCGCGTGCTGGTGCCGCGCCTGCTTGGCGCCCCGGACGAGGCGGCGATCGCTGCGGCGCTGCCGCGCGCACGTCTGTGTCTCGCGGAAATCGACCGGCTGATGGAAGATCACCGGTTCCTCGCGAGCGAGCATATCAGCCTCGCTGACCTGATGGTGATCCCGCTGCTCTATTATTTCGGCAATGTGCCGGACGGGCAGGCGCCAATGGCCGAGCATCCGAAATTGCAGAATTGGGTCCGGCAGATGGAGACGCGCCAGAGCTTCCAGGTCACCAAGCCGCCGCGTCTGTGACAGTCTTGCGGGTATTGCAGTTTATCGCCGTCGTCTTGACGGCGATGGCGTTCGTACCAGCCGGTGCGCATCTGTTCGAGCTGCCGCACAAGATCGCACTGACCGAACACGACTACTTCGTCGTGCAATCGATCTACAGCGGCTGGGCGCTGTTCGGGATTGTCATAATCGCAGCGATCGCAGCCAATTTAGCGCTCGCGCTGATGCTGTGGCGCCGCCGCCGGCCGTTTTGGCCGAGCCTGGCGGCGGGTTTCATTCTGGCGACGACGCTGCTGGTGTTCTTTGTGTGGACGTATCCGGCCAACCAGGCCACCAGCAACTGGACGATGGTGACCGCCGACTGGGAAAGGCTGCGTACACAATGGGAATGGTCGCACGCGGCGAATGCAGTATTGAATTTTATTGCACTGTGCTGCGCTAGTGCCTCGGCAATAGCCCTGCGGGATTAGCGCCGCCAGTCTAATCCGCCCAGCCGGCGGGCGGGGCTGATTTCCGTGCCGGGTCAATGGGGCTCATCAGGCCGACGGCAACGCCGTTCGGGTCCTCGAGAATGGCGTAGCGCGCGCCCCAGAAGGCATCATGCGGCGGCGCGAGCCCCACGTAACCCGCACCGCTCAGCTCGGCATAAACCCGGTCAACAGCATCGCGCGAAGCCACGCCAAACCCCAGCACCATCCGGCCCGCGAGGTCCGGCCGTGCCGTCCACCCCGGGTTCCAGACCTTCGCAAACTGGGCGCTGTCCAGTTCGAGACGGAGCCCATTCGGCGTCTCTCCATTCACATGAAATGGAGCGCCGGTACGGTCCGCCGAAGCAAATTCGACCCCGAGCCGACGATAAAAATCGAGGGAACGAGCAAAATCGCCGGCGACAATGTTGACCTGGTCGAGTACGGGCTTTTCATGGTCCATCCTGGCCCTCCACGGTGAGGCTGTGGTCTTCAGGAAATGTTGCTTGCGCGCTCCCGCATCTTCGCCTCACGGGCGGTTATTGCGGCCTCCCGCTCCAGAAGCAGGCGGGCGCGGTCGACGACCGGCACGTCGATCATCTTGCCGTCGACGGTGACCGCGCCGACGCCCTCGGCGAGCGCCTTGTCGTAGGCCGCGACGACACGGCGGGCGTGGTCGACCTCCTCGGCGCTCGCCCGGAACTCCTCGTTGAGGATCGGCACCTGGCTCGGATGGATGACCGATGCGCCAATAAAGCCGAACCGGCGCGAGCGGCGGATCGTCCGGCGAAAGCCGTCGAGATCGTGGAACTCGGCGATCGAGCCGATGAAGCCCAGCGGCATGATGCCGGCCGCGCGGGCGGCGAACACGGCCATCTGCTTGGGCAGCGTTAGGGCCTCGGGTTCCGCCATAATACCGGCCGAGGTGGCAAAATCCTCGGCTCCGAGGTTGAGGGCGCAGAGCCGCGGATGGGCGCTCGCAATCTCGGCGAGACGGAAAAAGGCGGCTGCGGTTTCGACCATCGCGATCAGCCGCGTCGTTCCCGGCGCCAACCCGCGCTCGGCCTCGACCTCGTCGACGATCTCGGCGAGGAGGCGGACATGCTCGGGGCCGTCGACCTTGGGCAAAGCCAATGCCACGACGCCCGGGCCGACCGCCGCCTCGATGTCGCGCACCGCCAGGCGCAGCGGCCGATTGATGCGAACCACGACATCGGCGCCGCCGCGCGAGACAATCTCGGCCGCCTCCGGCACGAGAGTGCGCGCCCGCTCCTTTTCCGAACCGGCGACGCTGTCTTCTAGGTCGAGGATGATCGCGTCAGCGCCGCGCCGGGCCGCTCCGTCGACAAAGCGTTTGGCGGTGACCGGGACAAACAGCAGCGAGCGCCAGACCGGCAAAGATGACGCGGTCACGAGCCGCCCCCGGCAATCCCGATGATGCCTTCGCTGGCAAGCGCGGCGATATCGGCCGCGTCGACGCCCACAGAACGCAGGATCTCGGCGGTGTGTTCACCGAGTTTCGGCGCCGCGCGGCGCAGCCGGCCGGGGGTTGCGGAGAGGCGAGGAATAATGTTGTGCATCGGCAGATGCCCCATTTCGTCGTCGGGCAAATCGACCAGGATCTCGCGGGCATTCACATGCGGGTCGGCCATGAATTGGTCGATGTCGTAGACCGGCGCCGCAGTGACCTCGGCGCGCTCGAAGATTTCCATGTTCTCGGCCAAGCTCCGCGCACCGATAAAGGCGACGATCGGGGCCTCGCAGGCCTCGGCGTTCCTGACCCGGTCGCTGTTGGTGCGGAAGCGCGGGTCGGTGATCATGTCCTCGCGGCCAATCGTCCGAAAGAGCCGTTCGGACATCGCCTGGATCGAGGCGGAGATGCCGATATAGCGCCCGTCCTTGGTGCGGAAGACATTGCGCGGCGAGGTGGTCTCGGAGCGGCTGCCGGTGCGCTCGCGCACCGTGCCCGTCAGACGGTAGATCGCCGCCTCGGTTGCAATGAACGAGAACAGCGGGTCGAGCAACGGCAGATCGATGACCTGTCCCTTGCCGCCATCGACCTCGCGGTGACGCAGCGCCACAAGAACGCTGCACGCGCCGTAAAGCCCAGCGACATGTCGGCAAGCGCCGTCGGCGGCAGCGCCGGCTCGCGATCGGGGAAGCCGGTGCGTGAAGCGTAGCCCGACATGCTCTCGACCAGGGTGCCAAAGCCGGGACGGTCTCGGTAGGGCCCGTCCTGCCCCCAGCCGGAGACCCGCACGATGATCAGGCCGGGGTTGCGCCGATGCAGAACCTCCGGACCAAGCCCCATTGCCTCCAACGTCCCGGGGCGGAAATTCTCAATCAGCACTTGCGAGGTGTCAATTAGCCCGAGCAGCAACTCGCGGCCGCGCGCCTCCCTGAGGCTCAGCGCAACGCTCTTCTTGTTTCGCGAATAGACCTTCCAATGCACGCTGACGCCATCGGTTTGCCAGGCGCGCAACGGGTCGCCGCGTTTCGGGTCTTCGATCTTCAGCACCTCGGCGCCGAAATCGGCAAGCTGCAGGCTGACCATGTTGCCCGATACGAGGCGCGACATGTCAATGACCCGCACCCCGTCGAGCGGACAAGCCGCCCCCGGCTCGAAAGATTTCTGCGGCATGCTCATTGATCGGCATCCACGTGGTAGCGCAGAGGATGGGTTGAGCGTAGCGAACCCACCGGCTTCTCAGCCGAAACGGCGGGTTTCGCTGCACTCAACCCACCCTACAGACTTTGGGTACCGCGCAGAAAACAAAGCTCGCGAACTCTCCTCACGAGCGCCCTGCTCATACTTGACGGCTGTGTGACACTCCGCGGATAATCGCCTTCTCCAAGGGGTGCCCTGGCAAGGGGCTGAGAGGCCGCTGACGAGAACTCGGCGCGGCAACCCTTCGAACCTGATCCGGGTCGTACCGGCGTAGGGACAGGAACAACGCGGCAAAAGCCGAACTCCTCCTCGCAGATGCTCCGGATCGCTGAACTGGCACAACGGAGGCCACGATGCCGGATTCCGCTCCACTCCCATCCTCGAAGCTCACGCCGAAGATAGAGGAGCTTCGGGTCACGACCGGGCCGTTCCCGGCCTCGCGCAAGGTTCACGTGCGGGGCCGCAAGCATTCCGAGATCTCGGTGGGCATGCGTGAGATCGACCTGACCCCGTCGGCCGGAGAGCCGCCGGTCCGCGCCTATGACACATCCGGCCCGTATTCCGACCCGGCAATCGAGATCGACATCAACCGTGGTCTCCCCGAACTGCGCAAACCGTGGATTCTGGCGCGCGGCGATGTCGAATTCTACGAAGGCCGCGAGGTCAAGCCCGAAGATAACGGCCTGCGCAGCGGCGAAGCGAGCGCGGTCTCATTATTCGACCGCGGCCGTCGCCAGGTGTTGCGCGCGAAGCCGGGCACGGCGGTTACCCAAATCGCCTATGCCCGGCGCGGCCTCATCACCCCCGAGATGGAATATGTCGCGATCCGCGAGAATCTCGGCCGCGAGAAATTGCGCCATGACGGCGCCGCCGACGGCGAGTCGTTTGGCGCTTCGATCCCCGAATATGTGACGCCGGAATTCGTCCGCGACGAGATTGCGCGCGGCCGCGCGATCATCCCGAACAACATCAACCACCCGGAAACCGAGCCGATGATCATCGGCCGCAATTTTCTGGTGAAGGTCAACGCTAATATCGGCAATTCGATCGTCACCTCGTCGGTCGCCGAGGAGGTCGACAAGCTCGTCTGGGCGATCCGCTGGGGCGCCGACACGGTCATGGACCTGTCGACCGGCCGCAACATTCACACGATCCGCGAATGGATCATCCGCAACTCGCCGGTGCCGATCGGCACCGTGCCGATCTACCAGGCATTGGAAAAGGTCGGCGGCAAGGCCGAGGAGCTGACCTGGGAACTCTTCCGCGACACGTTGATCGAGCAGGCCGAGCAAGGGGTCGACTACTTCACGATCCACGCCGGCGTGCGGCTGCCCTACATCCCGCTGACCGCCGACCGGGTCACCGGCATCGTCTCGCGCGGCGGATCGATCATGGCGAAATGGTGCCTCGCGCATCACCGGGAGAGCTTCCTCTACACGCATTTCCGCGAGATCAACGAGATCATGCGGGCTTATGACGTCAGCTACTCGCTGGGCGACGGCTTGCGTCCGGGATCGATCGCCGACGCCAATGACCGTGCCCAATTTGCCGAGCTGGAGACGTTGGGCGAGTTGACCAGGCTCGCCTGGGAAGACGGCGTCCAGGTCATGATC
>JBJMQW010000139.1:0-5578 GCA_045802495.1 Allostellaceae bacterium
CTCGCGCCGGCAAAAAGTGTGACCCCGTCTCCTCGATCGTCTGCACTGTGCATGCAGGATTGTGGCAAGCCGTCATGGAGCTGCCGGATATAAGTTGATGCGCCAGGCGCACGGCTGCACAAAGTCGATCGACCCCGCTCAATGGAAAATGCCGCGAGAACTGGCTCGCGACAATTTATCCCCTCACAACGCAGCCGTCGTTGCCGCGCAGAGGAGAACTGCATCCCGCTTGACACCAAGGCCCTCATATAAATCGACCTCGCTAGGAGGCAACTAGTGGTTCAAACCGCATTCCCTGGGTCCAATACGACGAGCGCCAGTGTCCTGTCTTTTAGTTTGAGGTCAACTAAATCGGCCTCGACGATTCGCCACCGAAACTCCCACGCAGACTGTCGGGATCAGCTCGAGATGCCGGTGCGCGTTCGGAAGGGGCGTGACACCTAAGCAAGCACCGGCGCGCTACCGGGTCAGCAACGGGTCCGATCGATACTGATCCGATCGCGCTGATCGTTGGAACAGGACCGTCCTCGCCGGGGTTTTGACAGGCGGCGCTCGTCGGCCAAGAGAGATGTCCAGGATACCATCTTGAAGACCAATGACGCCTCGCGACAAGCAGTACGACCCTCAGCGGCTGCGGAATACCCTCATCATCCGAACATCTGTCATTATAGACCTTTGATCCCTAAACGAGGCGCGCACATGCCGGTTTGCAGGCGATTGTGGCCTGGAAATCCGGTACGGCGCCGCACGGATCCTGCCTACGGCGCCGCACTCTCGCGCTGGGCAGCGGGCGAGCCAGTGCTCAACCCATAATAAAATGTCCGGATTGGGTCAAGCGCGTCGATTCGAGTCCGTGATGGTCATGTCCGCTTGTCCTCAGCCATCAGACTACTCGCTCGTTGATCAAGGTTGGTTTTCTCGCCGCACGCTACATCGCCGCCGGCACGATTGGAGCGCAAACACCTCTGGTAAGTGTCTTGCGCGCAAAGCGCAGAATAAGTCAACTCGGTGGTCCCGAACAACGAGCATCTGTAAGGTTGTTTGAGTTTGTGGCGTTGAGAGTTGAATAGCGCCATTACCGCGCCGCAATTTTGCACTATAGTTGCACAATTCGATGGCCTCGGAATTTTGGTTCCGATCAAGGCAACAGCGTGATAAGCACCGAGGCGCTTCTTAACCTGTCGACACGAACGATCGCGGCGACCGCTAAACCGCTTGCCCCACGTACAGGAGACTCTGTTGGGAATGGTAGAGGGCGGCAAGCGATGCCAAGCGACAGGGCTGGTTTGACCGAACGAGAGGCCACGGAGTTCGCCTGGTTTGACTTTCGTCCCTCCGCCAATGAGGCCCTGCAACGTCCAACCCGCCGGCCTCGCCCTCATATCCATGGAAATCGCGTTTGAGATCTGGAAATCGCGCTGTCTGCGACTTTTTCCATTTCCAACGAGTCGGTTAGCGTCTTGAAAATAAGGGATTCCGCAATTCAAATGTTGAGATTTCCACTCCCTACGGGGACCGGCCTACGCTGAACGTCGTTGGCCAGCCCGGCCCGGTGGGGGCTGAGACGACTGTCGGAGCGCAGCGTCGTCCTTCGCGTTTGGGAGTAAGATTGCACCATGGCAGAGCCCGACAGACCGCAATCACCCTTTGCCGGCATGGTCGATTTTTCGGCCCGCACTCCCGTCCGCGCGCTTTCGCCCCGCGAGATCGAGCGGATGCTAGCGGAGCACCGACTCTACCTCGAGACGGAGTACCACGAAGGCCACCGGGCGAATTTCTCATCGACAGATCTAACAGGGCGAGATTTCTCAGGGCTCAATCTGCGCGGGGTCAAGATGGACCGCGCCGTGCTCCGCGGGGCAGATTTCACCGGAGCCCATCTACAAAGCGCAAATCTAATCGGCGCGATCTGCCAGGAGGCGTGCTTCGACCGTGCGGATTTATCCCGGGCACGCCTTAGTGGGGCGAACCTTGCTTCAGCCAGTCTCGAGAACGCCTGCCTCGCCAAGGCCGAGATGGAATTTGCATTGATGGCCAACGCAGCGCTGCAAGGCGCCTATCTGGGTGAAGCCGACCTCAGCGGTGCTCAGCTCGATGTCGCGGTGCTCATCGAGGCAAACCTCCGTAAAGCGAACCTGCGTGGGGCAGGGTTGCGTGATGCCCGGCTCGATGCGGCAGACCTACGCGATGCCCGGCTGGGTGGAGCGTTCCTGGTCGGGGCGTCGTTGCGGGGCGCTGATTTGCGGGGTGCGTATTTGCGCTTGGCAAAACTCGACGGTGCGGATCTGTCCGAGGCCGTCCTCGAAGGGATCGAAGGCCTGACGCAGGATCAGCTCGATCGGGTCCACCTCAACAGCGGAACCAAGCTCCCCGATAGTTTGAGAGGGTCGGAAAATGGCGAACAATGACCACGCTGCCTTGCTGAGCGGAGGCGCCGCAAGATGGAATGCATGGCGTGCGGAAGGCGGGGAGGTGCCGGATTTATCTCGGGCCGGTCTGCGAGGCCTCGACCTGAGCGGTTTCGATCTTTCCCAAGCTGATCTTCGGGACTGCGATCTCCGAGGGACGAACTTGACGGGCGCGAACTTATCCGGTGCCCACTTGGAGGGAGCGAACCTTTTCAAGGCGGGGCTCGACGGCGCCGATCTTGCCGGGGCCTTCTTTTACAGAGTCCAATTTCTGAATTGCGCTCAGCTCGTGGTTGCCCGGAACTGGCAATCGACCTTCCGCGATGACGTGCTGGCCTGCGGTGCCTCTATTCCGAATAAGAAATCGTCGGATTAGGGCAATCTCTGCAATCGTCGCGGAGTACCTGCAGGTCGTGGGAAAGCGATATTAGTCCAAATCTCGGTTGTGAGAAGATTGGCGGCGCTAAGTAATGTCCCACACCCCCCGAAGATATGACGCAGAGCAGGCCTGGCGCTTCTCAGCGACGACGATCGCGTATTATGATCGGTTCGCCCAAACTTTCTGGGACGCCACGCGACACCACGATGTCAGCCAAAATTACGGAGCTTTCCTCGATGCAATAGAGGGCGAGCCTCCTTATTCCATCCTTGATCTTGGTTGTGGGCCCGGCCGTGACCTCAGTTATTTCCAATCGCTGGGGCATGAAGCTGTCGGGCTCGACGGATCGCAGCAGTTCGTGAACATGGCGCGCTCGCATTCGCAGTGCGAGGTTTTGCATCAGGATTTTCTGGCGATGCGACTGCCGGAGGGCCGCTTTGACGGCATTTTTGCAAACGCGTCGCTCTTCCACGTGCCCAGCCAAGAATTGCCGAGAGTTCTGCTGGAACTGTGCAAGAGTTTGAAGCTCCGCGGTGTGCTGTTCTCCTCAAACCCGAGAGGGAATAACGAGGAGGGCTTCAGCGACGGGCGGTACGTCTGTTTCTTCGATCTCGATACTTGGCGCGATCACGTCACCTCGGCCGGTTTTGTGGAGGTGGACCATTACTACCGCCCGCCGGGATTGCCGCGGCACAAGCAGCCGTGGCTTGCGACCGTCTGGCGCAAAGATTAACCCCCCGGGATCACCCGTCAGTACGCTGTGCAATGTCAAAGTTCTTGTTTCGCCATGCCCGCGCCGTTGCTTCTGCTACAGGACATTAATCTCACCTTTGGAGTTACGCCCCTACTTTCTGGTGCGGAGCTCGCGGTTGCGGCCGGCGATCGGATCTGCCTGGTCGGGCGCAATGGCTCCGGAAAATCCACTTTATTGCGCATTGCCGCCGGGCTGGTCCAGCCGGACGCCGGGTATCGCTTCGCCCAGCCGGGTGCCACAATCCGCTATCTGTCGCAAGAACCGGATTTGTGCGGCTTCGCAACCACCCTGGCCTATGTCGAGGCCGGGTTTAGCGCCGACGCCGACGGCCGCCATCGGGCCCTATATCTGCTCAAAGAACTTGGCCTCTCGGGCGAAGAGGACCCCGCCTCCCTGTCCGGCGGTGAGGCGCGCCGTGCTGCGTTGGCCAGGGCGCTGGCCCCCTCGCCCGATATCCTGCTGCTCGACGAGCCGACCAATCATCTTGACCTTCCCGGCATCGAGTGGCTGGAGCGCGAGCTGGCCGGGATGTCCTCCGGCATCGTGCTGACCAGCCACGACCGTCGGCTGCTCGAACGGATCTCCCGCACCACCATCTGGCTCGACCGCGGCATTACCCAAACCCTCGACGAGGGGTTCAAGGCATTTGAGCCCTGGCGTGACGCCATACTCGAGCAGGAGGAGCGTGAGCGTCACAAGCTCGGTCGCAAGATCGCGGTGGAGGAGGACTGGCTACGCTACGGCGTCACCGCGCGGCGCACGCGCAATCAGAGGCGGCTCGCCGAGCTGCACGCATTGCGGAGGAAGCGGAAGGAGCAACGTGCCGATCAGCGCTCGGTCCAGCTAGAGGTGGCGCAGGCGGAATCGTCCGGTCGGCTGGTCGGGGTCGCGCAAGGCATCTCCAAATCCTACGGCGGTCGCTCGGTCGTTCGGGATTTTTCAGCGCGGATCACGCGTGGCGACCGCGTCGGCATCGTCGGCCCTAACGGCGTCGGCAAGACGACATTGCTCAACCTGCTAACCTCCGCACTGACGCCTGATACCGGCGAGGTCCGACTCGGCACCAGCCTCGCGCAGGTGACCCTCGATCAGCGCCGCGAAACCCTCGACCCGGGACAGAGCTTAAGCGAGGCGCTTACCGGCGGCAGCGGCGACACCGTGACAGTCCGCGGCCAGAGCCGCCATGTGGTCGGCTACATGAAGGATTTCCTGTTCCGCCCCGAGCAGGCCCGTACCCCCGTTGGCGTGCTGTCCGGCGGCGAGCGCGTCAGGCTTACCCTTGCCCGCGCCTTCGCCCGGCCATCCAACCTTCTGGTGCTCGACGAACCGACCAACGATCTCAATCTCGAGACCCTCGATCTGTTGCAGGAGCGGCTGGCCGAGTATCCCGGCACGGTGCTAATGGTCAGCCACGGCCGCGACTTCCTCGATCGGGTGGTGACGTCAGTCATTGCCGCCGAAGGGAACGGGCGCTGGATCGAGTACGCCGGCGGCTACACCGACATGCTGTCGCAGCGCCAACCGGCCTGGCGCGGAACGCCATCGGCAAAAGTCTCCGTACCGACGCGACCGCGGCAGGTAGCGGAGCCTCGAGCCCGACCAGCCGTCCGACGGCTCCGAATGAGTTTCAACGATCGACGTGCGCTGGAGACGCTGCCAGCCCGGATCGAGGCATTACAGACGCGAATTGCCGGGCTGAATGCCGTCCTGGACGACCCGAACCTGTATGCGCGCGATCGGGGGCGGTTTGCGGCCGCGACCCAGGCGCTCGCCGTGGCGCGAGAGGAGTTGGCGGCGGCCGAAGAGCGGCTGGCCTTGGAAATGCAGCGCGAGGAAATCGATGCTATCGAGCGGAAGTCCTGATTTTGCGCAATTATCTCAATTCGGGATAGAGTCGACCGCCGCAGCTTGCCGAACGGGGGGTGAGGGCGCGCGCGGTTCACGCACTCTTCGGTAATAGCAGAGCGCCGCAGGGTACTCGACCAGCATACGGCGCGGACCTTCTCGTCGGGGCCCAGACGAGGAGAAGATCGAGGA
>JBJMQW010000140.1:0-8218 GCA_045802495.1 Allostellaceae bacterium
AACTCGTCCTGTTGGACTTGCCGCTGCCCCATCATCGACTGCCCCCCAGCGGTCACGATGCGAGATTATACTGCGTTCGCCACGCCGTTTTTCAACACAATCGGCGCTACCTCGCCATTGCCACTACAACAGCGAGAGGCCGCTTTCCACCTCCGCTGCCATTCGCGAGACACTGGCGGATAGACCATCGTCGACGCTGAGCCGCCATTGGCAGCGCGCACCGGGTTCAGGCTTCTGCCCGGCCGGGTTAGCGGGGCGCGGCGGGCGACGGCTGAGGTCTCGTCTAGTTGGCTGATCTCGGCGATGTCTACCACAATGTGCGGGTAAATGGTGGGACGCCGCCGCGCGCTCAGCAAGTGGCTCCGGCCTGGCCGACAGGACGCTGGGTCTTTTACGGCTGACCGACGGCAACTATGGCGTTGTTCCGGCGGGTGGCGCCCAAAGCCAACCTCAGCAGCCGATTGCCTACCTTTCAAAGACACTCGGCGACCGGCTTGCCGGGGGTGCGCCGGCCGCGGCGGCGCCGGGGCCAGGACACCGCAGGCGCCGCAGACAAATCTCAGTGGTCAGGTTCCCGTCCCACAATCTTCGGCGTTACCGGTTGGTACTCCGCCGTGATCGACGGTCTGCTCAATCAGACCCTTAACTGACGAGGCGTAAATCATCAGCTGGCCTCGTAACCAGTTGACAGGCAACGGGCCGGAACCGCGCAAAAGGGCAGGGCACAATTATCGCGGGTGGTGCTTGTGGGCTTCCATGAACGAGCGCAGAACGGCGTTCATGCGGGTTAAATGCCCGCGCCCCTGCGCCTTGAACCAGTCCAACACGTCCGTGTCGACGCGCAAATGGATTGAGGATTTGCCGGGTGGCGGCATGACCACACGGGTATTTTCCCAGAACCCCGGCTCAAGTGAAAACACGGGCGCATCGGCGCGGGTCTCGGTTTCGCCGCGCTCGCGCAGTTCCCGTAGCTCTTCAAGAGAGTATTTTCTCGTATCGTTTTCTCCCATCTTCATCTAGCTTCCAAGCGCTGATGATCCGGCAAGTCGAGCCGCGCCACGTATAGGCGACAACGTAACATTCATTGTCGACTCTTCCCAAAGCGCGAAATCTCTGCTCGCGGTAGTCTTCCCGCGCGTCTTCCTTGCAGAGAACAGCCCCCTCAAAAATCAGGGCTGCATCCCTGAAATCTACGCCGCGCTCTTTGATGTTGCTAATCCGCTTAGGTTCGTCCCAGTCCACCTCAAAAAGCATTTACATCTTTCTCGGCCCGACGTCCCCGTCCGGTGCTGCTTGATATACACACACGTGTACACGTGTCAAGAGGGCGAAACTAGCGTTCTCGAATTTCTTTCGGAACCTGAAGAAACCCAAAGAGGCGCACAAGCGCCGATACCCGGCTAAATCGTGCGCCGTCCGTCGGCAAAAACCAAGCGATCGGGAGCGCCGATCTCGGCGTGAGGGCGATGGTCACCTTGAGTGACGGCTCCGTCATCGCGACCGGGAATGGATTGGCGGCGACTGCGGTGTGCTCCTCTCTCCCTGCCGTTGGTAGGAGCCTGGAGATGGGCACCGCGCTGCCCATACAGCGCGGGTAGGGGGGTTGGTAGGGGGCGCCCGTTCATGCGATCAGGCGGGCGCCCCAAGAGTTTTTAGGCGGGGTCTTCAGACGCTGGGTACGCCAAGGCGACGGAATACTGCTGAGCCTCCTGGAGCGCGTCATCGATCACCCGCCGCCCGATCTCGCGGATCCGCTCGAGGAACCCTTCGACGATGGCCGCAACTGTCGGTCCGGCCCAAAAAGCCGCGCTGTTGTATACGATTTCACCGGCATCGCCGCGCTGTGTCTTGTGGGTGTATTTGCGCCACCCTTTGTCGAGCTCGCAGATGCTGTTGACGAGCGCGAGCATGGGCGGGTCGCCGGCCGACAGGCGCTCACCCCGCGCCTGCCGATCGATGTAGCGAATAACCACGTCAACAATGGCGTCGGCCGCGAGATACGCCAGAACGCCGAGATGGCCCTGCCGGGCTTCAATCGCCAGTTTGTCTTGCCAATCGGGGGGCAGCGGATCGCCGAGCAATTCGGCGAGCGCTTCGGCGGCGGCGGTTTTTGGGGTTGTGCTCAACGTGTGTTTCTCCAAGATCGAGCCCGAGGGTTGGGGGGCGAGTGTCATACTCCAGCCAGTCTCCAATTAATAAAAATTCGGATCGCGGTCGGCCATGTCTGCTGCGTCCTGCGCCATCGTCGGGGACGGGAAAATCTGATGCCCCCCAGCGGATACCACTTCTCCGTTAATCGCCGCGACCCATCCACGGCCGAAGCCGCATTCCGAAACCACGAGGATGTTCTTGCCGCTGCGGCGCCACCAGCTGTCGCGGCCCAGCCTATCATAATAGTGCTCCCAATCGGTATCCGGCGGCGCTACGGGAGCATCGTCGTTGGGCGCGAGCGCGGGCGGCCGCGTGGGTGCTGTGGATTGAGCGAAGGCGATGGCAACGTCCCGCCAGGTCAGCCCAAGTGTTGTGAGGAATTGGTCCAAGGCGGCCGCCGCGACGTCGCGCTCGCCCGCATCCTGAGAGGCGAGCGCCTCAAAGACCCTGGCCAGTTTTCTCTGCTTGGTATCGTCTAACATGATCATTCTCCGCGCTGCCGAGCCGGCAGACGTGCTCCGTGCCGGAAGCCGTCGGTTGCGATTTCTGGTAGCGCTCGTAATGGCGCCGGATGGTGCTGGGGTGATTAAGCCGCGCCTGTGGATCAACGTCGGGCTGAGCAAGCCACGGCTCGACCGCATGCCGAAGGTGCGGCATGACAGCCGCGTCCATTTGATCGCGCCCTTGCCCTCTTTGATCCCATTGTTCGCAGGTGCCGAGCTGGTTTAGAACGCGACGATGCGCTCGGCCGGTCGCGACAGGTTGGTGACGATAAAGCCGACACGCGGGTAAAGCTCACCCGGATGCCTCTCGACCTTGGCCACCCTCGGCGCGCTTCCTCTGATTAACCATCATTAAGATGAGTTTTCACAGACCTAAACAACCTCATTAACTATATTTGGACAGCTGACGTTTTTACTGCATTGAATCCGTTCTCTTGTAATATCCGGAGATCCTATTTCGGCTTGTCGATTTTGCCGGGCACGGTATTTTGTCGATCTCGACTGGGAGAACCAAAATGGCCAGACAACCGCCGTCTTCAACACTCGATGGAGAACTTACGGCCAACATCGTTGTTGCATATGTCAGTTCCAACCAAATTGGGGCGGACCAATTGCCGGTCTTAATCTCGGCTGTTCATCAGGCCCTCGCAACCCTTGGTAAACCGGCGGCGGAACTCGACCCGGAGCGAACACCCGCGGTGCCGATCCGTCGATCAGTTCACCGCGATTCCGTCGTCTGCCTCGAATGCGGCTGGCGCGGGCAGATGCTCAGGCGGCATCTCTCCAGCGGCCATGGATTGACCGTGGCGCAGTATCGCGCGCGGTGGAACCTCACCCGTGACCATCCAATCACGGCGCCCAGCTATTCTGAGCGCCGATCCGGGCTTGCCAAGCAGCTTGGCCTTGGTCGCGGTCGTGGGGCATCCCGCGAGGAACCAGAGCCAGTTGCACCCGAAATTCCGGCACTACCGCAATCCCAATCTCGGCGGCGGGGAAGGCCGCGATCCAGGGCGACGGCGATCTAATTAGGGCCGAGGTTTTCGCCCCGCTCCGGGTTCCGCTCCCAAGGCGCCTACGCGGATGCGCGCCCAATTCCTGACCGGCAACCAATTTCGACCGGGGCACGCCGTCGCTTCCGGCACTGATCGAAGCTAGAGGCACGAGGGCCCCCTAGATGCGGTCCTAGGTCATGCCGGACTGCGTCCCGGAAGCCCGAAAATGGGTATTCGCTTCGGCACTGCGTCCTTGGAGAATTTTCATAACCACCACCGTTGGCATACCACGACGCGGCGAGAACAACTCTGGCCAGCTTCGTTACCCTCGCCTCCATCCAGCTGGCCCTCAGGCGGCTTGCCGGGGCGTAGCCCGTGAACTCAACAAACATCGGTTGAGGTGATGGAGGTTAGCAAACGTGAACGGTTCCCGCTACGAAGAGCGAACGGCCGCTGTGGGTTCGGTGAAGGAACCTTCGCCCGAACGCACGGCAACGCGAGGATGCGCCGATTCCGGACGCTCGCCGAAGTGGAGTGCTGCTGAGAAGTCTGATAAATAGCGGACCTTCGAGCCACGTGCACAACCCGTGACCCGAACGAGACAAACCGGCAGGTTGCGGACGAGCTTCCGGCTACACCAAGACGCTGGGAAGTGCCAAACACTTTGTTGCTAGCTTTGCCGGCGGGACATTGATGCGGATAGGGCATACCCGGCCCCCTTCGTCTGAGCGATGACCGCCGGTCGCGCACCAAGGCACGCTGTTGCGAGAGCACGCGGGTTGATTGTCCCTCTCTGCATTCTGCTGGGCGGCTGCTTCCGCCTTGGCCCGATTAACCTCAATATTGACCAGATCGACTACTCGCGGGCGGTGGCGGAAGGGGAAAGAGCGCAGGTACTGCTCAATATCATCCGGATTCGCTACGGCGACACGCCAACCTTCATCAACGCCACGCAGGTCATTTCGGGCTACCAGCTGCAGCGGAACGTGAATGGTACTTTCGAGGTGTTTCCCCACGCCGCCGCAAGCACGTTCCTCGGGGGAGGTGGTTCGGTGCAATTGCAGGAAAGTCCGACATTCACCTTCCAGCCAGTGGGTGGCGAGGCCTTTGCGCAAGCCTTCTTGCGTCCCCTGCCTCCTGACCAGTTGCTCACCCTCCTCCTCACCGCAGTGCCGGTCGACATGCTGCTTGGATTGACGGTGCAGTCGATCGGATCACTGCAGAACGCGCGCGGCTTCGGCGCGACTGCGCGCGAGGAAGCAGCCGATTTCGACCGTTTGTTGCATGATCTGCGCAGGTTGCAGCTTGCCGGGCTCATCAGGATAAGGTTGGAGGAAACATTCGGTCCCGACGGCAAGCCTCTACCGCATCCGAAGCGGGCCTATTTCAGTCTGAAGGTCCCTCGGGACCCCGACCTGGCCGCCGTTGTAGCGGACGCGCGACGCCTGCTCGGCCTTCAACCGCGTGCGGTCGAAGTCGAGGTGGTCTACGGTCAAACGCCGAGCACCTCCGCGCAAACTGCGGTGTTGACCCGGTCGATGCTCGACGTGCTCACTCAGATTGCGCTGCAAGTCGAGGTGCCGCCCGGCGACATCGCACGCGGCCGAACAGTGCCGACCATGGAGCGTCGCGCGACCGAGCGCCGCGCGTTCGTGACGATCCACTCCGGCCCGAGTAAGCCAGACGATGCGTTTGGCGCGGTCGAGTACGACAAGACCTGGTTCTGGATTGACAATAACGACTTCGACAGCAAGGTTGCCTTCACTCTGGTCACCATCATGCTCGCGGCGGCGAAAACGATCACCGCTCCGGGCGCGGTTATCACCATACCTGCGGGATGAGCGTACGCACTCTTGCGCCCACGCTAGCGCCTCATGACGAATGTGAACGGAGGCTCCATGAACTACTCGGCAGGGACACGGATCACCGTGCCCCCTTTTTCCGCGCTCCTCGCCATGCAGCGAGGGTGCGAGGCGACCTAATCATGTCGTCGTGGCTCATTGCCGTCATCATTCTGACCTTGGTGTTCGGCGCCGCGCTGGCCGGCATGGCGGTCGGCGCGCGGCTCCCCGATCATCATCGCAGCGATGCCTCGCATAACGTGGTCTCGGTGTCGATGGCGGTGGTCGGGACCCTCACTGCGCTCGTTCTCGGCCTACTGTTGTCCATAGCGAACACTTCGTTCGGTACAAAACAGCAGCAGCTGATATCAGTCTCGACCGACCTATTACGGATTGATCAGCTGCTGCGCGGGTACGGCCCAGAGGCCGATCGAGCGCGTGCTGCGCTGCGTCAGTATGCTGCTAGCAAGCTAGCCGACATGTTCCCGGCGGATGGAGGACCACCGGATACCGAAAACGACGCGACAGCAACCTTGCTTGTGGAGACGGGGCGAATGGTTCTGGAACTCACACCCGCCAACGCCCATCAGCGCTGGATACAAGGCCAAGTGCTGGGAGCAGCAGGCAATATCAGCCAGACGCGCTGGCAGTTGGCGGAGGAGAGCCGGGTCGCTGTACCGACGGCGCTGCTGGTTTTGCTGGTTTTCTGGCTCGTGCTGTTGTTCGGGAGCTATGGCCTGTTTGCGCCACGGCATGCCACGACAATCGTAATGCTATTTCTCTCCGTCGTTGCCGCGGCCGGCGCCATTCTGCTCATCATCGACCTGGAGCACCCGTCTAGCGGGTTAATCCGCCTGTCCGCCGATCCGCTGCAGCACGCCGTCGCGATGCTGAACCGCTGACTGCGCCCCGTCACGTACCGAGCAACGGTCCTGGCGAAGGGTAGGAATCCACCCCTCTTGTGAGACACTCGGACCGGCGTCGCGCAATGACGGAAATGCCCTTTTCGTAATCCAGTGAAAGAAATCATTCTCAAGGGCAAATTCTATTTGGCGGCCGTAATAGACTTCCTTCGTGCCCTCGCGGAAAAACCGCTCCATCAGGGCGGCTTTGGCCTCGTCAATTACCCGGTCGCGCGGTCGGCCATGCCCTTGCCTATCGTTGTTGTTAATTCGCTTGCGGCCATTATGAATTCCCCCGGCGTCTGCTTGCGCCGGATGGTCGCCGCCGTCAACCGGGGGCAAGGGGGCGACGGTCGCAGAACATTCGCTTATCGAAAAATCGCGCCGAATCTGAGTTCTGGAAAATCCCGGCCTGCGGTCGTGATGAGGGGACGCCGAGCATCTGAAGCAAGGCCCTCCCGGCCGCGGTGGTCGTGTCAACGGCCTGCTTTTCGAGGTGGAGATCGACCCCCGCGGCATTTAGCTCGCCGAGGAAGCCAATCAAGTCCTGCAGAGATTCCCGAGCCGGTCTACCGACCAGGCGGCGACAACGTCGATCTTGCGGCGCGCGACAGCTTGCCGCACCAGCAGGCGACCCATCCCTGACGTTCGATCTAAGACCTGTTAAACCTCCGCAAATGCAGCCGCCGCTACCGCACCTGCCGAGCAAATCGAGACCGAGCGGTTGATTATTCGTCGGCCGCGGCAGCCACGATGATCTCGAAAAACTCGAGGGGCCAATGAGCGCCATATCAGTTCGGCTCACCGCGAGCCGATTGCATTATGCCTGGGTCATTGTTGCCCTAACTTTCGTAGTAATCGTGGTCACTGCTGGCGTGCGGGCGACCCCGGGCGTGCTGATCGTGCCGCTTGAGAATGAGTTTTACTGGTAGCGCTCAACGATATCCTTCGCGATCGGTATAAACCTTTTCGTTTATGGGTAATCGTCCGGTAAGGGCCGCCTTGCATTGAGGCGTCTGCTCGGCGCTGTTGGAAGCATCGGTGCAAATGACAGTGCTAGCACCAGTGCAAGAGACGGTGCCAATGGCGCGAGTTGAGGTGATCACCGGACCGGAACGGCGGCGGCGCTGGTCCGAGGAACAGAAGCGGGCGATTGTCGCCGAGAGTCTGGTGCCAGGTGCGGTGGTCAGCGATGTGGCGCGCCGCGCCGATATCGGCCCTGGCCAGCTCTACCGTTGGCGAAAGGAACTCCGCGCCGTCGCGGACGGTTTTGCGCAAGTGCTGATCGCGCCGCCCGAGATACCCGCGGCGCAAGTGGCGGCGGGTGGGCCGACGATCGAGCTGGAGTTCGCCGGCAAGGTGCGGGTGCGGATACCGGGCTCGGTTCCGGCGGGTTTGGCCGCGGCGGTGGTCAAGGCGCTGTCGCGGCGATGATCCCGGTTCCGTCGGGGGTGCGGGTGTGGCTGGCGGTCGGCCACACCGACATGCGGCGCGGCATGATCAGCCTGGCGCTGCAGGTTCAGGAGAAGCTCGGGCGCGATCCCCACGCGGGCGATTTGTATGTTTTTAGGGGAAACGCGGTCACCTGGTCAAGATTCTCTGGCACGACGGGATCGGCATGTCGCTCTACGCCAAGCGGCTCGAACGGGGCCGGTTTATCTGGCCGTCGCCGGCCGATGGCACAGTCGCAATCACCCCGGCGCAGCGGTAGTGTCCGGGAAGTTCAGCAAAAGCCGGTAAGGCTGATGGTCATGGTATGCGGGTGATTGGGCAATCACCGGATCCTCGAGGATGCACACCATGACCAGCAGGCAAGGTAAATCTGGGAC
>JBJMQW010000141.1:0-3818 GCA_045802495.1 Allostellaceae bacterium
CCGATGAGATGTTGACGATGCGGCCCCGCCCTTGCGCCTTCATGACGGGCGCCACCGCCTTCATCAGACGCATCGGCCCTGTGAGGTTGATGGCGATGATCTTGTCCCACTCCTCCATCGTCATACTGTCCAGATCGGGGAACGGGATAGCGATGTTGTAGGCGGCGTCGTTGACAAGGATGTCGAGACGGCCAAAGCGCCCGGTCACGTCGCCGACCACCCGCTCCACCGCCGCGCCGTCGGTGATGTCGCAGGCGAAGGCGGCGGCATTTACTTGTTGTCGCGAGGCGAGCTCGCGGGCGACATCCTCGGCTTGGTCGCGGCTTTGCGCATACATGACGGCGATATGCGCGCCCTCCTTCGCCAGCGCGTGGCAGATGCGCTGCCCGAGCCCGCCATTCCCGCCCGTCACCAATGCGACCGCCCCGTTTAGTTCCATGGATTCCCTCCTGCATGCGGTTGCACGGCTGTGTGCAGCAGTTTGATGCCTAGCCCGGAGGCAGGCAAGCCATCGAGCTTTGTGTGGCTTTCGCGCGATGCGGATGTCACGATGCAGCCAACAATCTACTGAGGAGCGCTGCCGATGACCCGACCGTTCGAGGGCATTCGCATCATCGACATCACCCACGTGCTGGCGGGGCCTTTCGCGGCTTATCAACTTGCCGTGCTGGGAGCGGATGTCATCAAGGTCGAGCATCCGGACGAGCCGGACCAAAGCCGTGAAACCGGCACCGATCGCACCCTCAACCGCCGAAATATGGGCACGTCTTTCCTGACCCAAGGGTCGAACAAGCGCTCGATCACGCTCGACCTGAAGACCGAAGAGGGCCGCGAGATCCTGAGGAAGCTGGTCGCGCGTTCCGATGTGCTTGTGGAGAACTATCGGCCGGGGGCGTTCGAGGCGCTGGGGCTGGGCTACGCGGCGCTCACGAAGATCAACCCGCGCCTCATTTACTGCTCGATCTCGGCCTTCGGCCAGGACGGCGTGCGCCGCAAGCAGACTGCCTACGACCACGTGATCCAGGCCACCTCGGGCATCATGGCCTCGACCGGCACCGAGGAAGTCAACCCGATCAAAATCGGCGCGCCGGCGGTCGATTACGCGACCGGCACGATGGGCGCCTTTGCGCTTGCCAGCGCCCTCTTCCAGCGCGAGCGCACCGGCAAGGGCCAGCACATCGACCTCGCCATGCTCGGCGTCGCCATGATGATGCAGGCCTCGCTGATGACCGGTTATTTCCGCAACGGCACGGAGCCGAAACCTCACGGCAACAAGCAGCCCTTCGCCACCAACAGCGCCTATGAGGCCAAGGAAGGCATGGTGATGATCGGCGCCAGCAACATCCGCCAGCAGGCGCGGTTCTGGCGCGCGGTCGAACGCGCCGACATGATCAAGACCGATAACGAGGCACGGATCGACGACCGCGAGCGCGAGGCGGGGATCATCGCCGACATCATCAAGACCAGGACCGCGGACGAGTGGGAGGTCTATTTCCAGGCCCGGCATGTTCCGGCGGCGCGAGTGCGGACAATGGCCGAAGCTCTCGCCGACCCGCATTTCGAGGATCGCCGCGTGTTTCACCATTTCGAGGCCGTTTCGGGGGTCGACGGCCCGGTTGACGTGCCGCTGGCCGCGTTCAAGTTTGCGCATGGCGGCCCGTCGATCGAGCACCCGCCTCACGAGATGGGGCAGGATACCGACAGCGTGCTACGCGAGGTCGGCTACGACGACGCCGAGATCTCGCGGTTGCGCGAGATGCGCGTTATCTAGTCTTCAGGGTCACACTCACACGATTCACCAAGCAACCAATCACCTCGCTCAATCCCGCTTCACCGGCGAAAGCCGGTGCCCACGGCGGAAGTGGATCCCGGCTTTCGCCGGGACAGCGGAGATTGGGACAAGCCCCCGCGGCCGTAAAATCGCTGTCCCGGCGAAAGCCGGGACCTACCTTGCCGCCCTCACGCACGCTTGATCCTCATCGGGGTATGCTAGCGAAGAGATCGATCCAATGCGGATTTTTCTCTTCGATGAGCTCGATTTTCCAGGCCCGTTTCCAGCTCTTGATCCGCCTTTCCCGTTGCATCGCTGCTTCCAACGTCTCGTGACCCTCGAACCAGACGAGCCGGTCGACATCGTATTTTGCGGTAAACCCGGGGACCGCTTTCACCTTGTGCTCCCAAACCCGCCGGACCAGGTCCGAGGTCGACCCGGTATACAGGGTCCCGTGTGGTTTGCTCGCGAGCAAATAGGCGAAAAACATTATGCACGCTGCGATGTGGGTCCCGGCTTTCGCCGGGACAGCGGGAGAGCTCATATCCAAATCGTCAGTTTACTCCTCGCCACCAATTGGATTACGGCCTCTTTCCGCCGGGACAGCGAGACGGGGGCGCCTGCTAAATCGTCCGAATGGTTCTGAGCACTAGGGGTTATCTTTGATGAGGCGCGCTTCCGACCCAGTGCTCACGATTGGCCGCGTTGCGTTGCCTTCGCTCAGCGCGGGGCCGGGGCGAGCGGGTCGAAGGGGTCGTCGGGCGCCGCGAATTCGGTTGCGTTGAAGCCCATCGCGGCGAGAAAGGCGTCACGAACCTCGGGCGGCTGACCGGTCTGGAAGACATAGCCTTCGAGGCTGCGCCGGCCGGGCGGGTCGCGCAGCATCTCGGCGCGCGTCATGCCATCCTCGAGCAGCCGGCGGTCAGCGACCGGCAGGCGAATAGCATGGTTGAGCGCCGGATCGCGGAGCACCGCCTTGGGGTCATCGCCGCGCGCGACGGCTTCGAGGTCGCGCAGAAAGCGTCGGCGGATCATGACGATCCCCTGGTCGCTCGGGCCGAGATACTCCCGGCTGCGGTCGGCGATCCGGCCTTGCCCCACCCAGGTCACAAAATCCTGGTTCATCACATGGCTGGTGATCCAGCGCCCGGTATTCGCGTCGGCGATCGGCCCCTGCCAGGTGGGGATCCTCTCCTGGACGTAGGGTTCGCGCTCTCTCGGGATACGGTTGAAGGCCCAGGTGATGCTGAGCGTGTTCTCGTCATCGACCGGCACGCGGTATTCGATGTGGTTGCCGGTAAAGAGCGCATTCGGCCACAGGCAGACGCGGCCGATCGTCCATAGGTCATCGTGCTCGCTGGTGTCGGAGCGGATGCGCTTGTACTGAAAGCCGTACTCGAATTCGCTGAAATCGACCTTGACGTGGTGCGGCGCGTACGGGCCGTTCCTGCCCTTGAGCCGCAGGCTCCAATTCGAATGGGTCCATTCGAAATGCACTGGGTCGATCGAGTTCTCCTGGCACTGGAACCAGTTGCACGGGATCTCGGCCTTGACGATCTGGCGGAAACCGTTGGGCCACGAGAAGAATTCCCAATCCGGCACCAATGGCCGCGGCTCCGGCCCGAGATAGGCCCAGATGAGGCCGCCCAATTCGGCGACCGGGTAGGCCGTGATATGGATCGCATTCCGGAGCCGCCCATCGGAGTGTGCGATGTCCTCATAAGGTTGCGCGAGGCAGCCGCCTGTCTCGTCATAGAGCCAGCCGTGATAGTTGCAGCGCAGCCCGCGCGCCTCGACATAGCCATAGCTGAGATCGGCGCGGCGATGCCGGCAATGCCGGTCGAGGAGCCCCCAGCGCCCGCCGAGGTCCTTGTAGAGCACGAGGTCTTCGCCCAACAGCCGCACCGGCTTTGTGCCCGGCCGTTCGAGCTCGCTGGCGCCGGCGATCGGCCACCAGTAGCGGCGCAACAGCTCGCCCATCGGCGTCCCCGCCGAGGTCTGGCTCAGCAGCGCCCAGCGGTCGCGCGCCTCATGCTGAATGTCGTCC
>JBJMQW010000142.1:0-7672 GCA_045802495.1 Allostellaceae bacterium
GATTCGTAATCCTCGACGAGGACGACGCCGGCGCGCCGGAACGAAGCGCGGTAGGCGGTGTAAGAGCCGGCGAGCGAGCCGGTATGCGACAACGCTGCCGAGGCACCCTCCTCGCCGGTCGCCATCTTGTAGACGACGAGCGGCTTGTCGGCCTGCCATGCCAGCTCCGCCGCCGCCAGCAGGCGTTCGGGCTCGCTCATGCCCTCAAACAAACCGGCGATGACCGTGCAGGCGGGGTCGTCGACCAGATAGGCCACACAGTCGGCCATATCGATGTCGCAGGAATTTCCCGAAGTCAGCACGTGGCTGAACGAAACGCCGCGCGTCACCGCCTGCGCCAGCGCCATGCCCAACGCGCCCGATTGGCTGACGAGGCCGATCGCCCGTGGCGCCGGCGGCGGCACCGGCGTGATATCCATAAAGGTGACTGCGGCACCGACGAGTGCATTGACCATGCCGACCGTGTTTGGCCCCAGCAACGCCATGCCGCTTTCGCGCGCGATCGCGGCGAGGCGGCTCTGTTCGGCGACCCTCTCGGCCCGGCCGGTCTCGGCATAGCCCGAGGCAAACACGATTGCCCCACCCACGCCGGCGGCGACGCATTCGTGGACGATCGGTTCGACCGCCTCGCGCGCCGTCGCGAGCAGCGCGCAATCGACTTTCTCCGGCACCGCGCCGACGCTCGGGTAGCAGACCAGCTCGCCGATGTGTTGATAGCGCGCGTTGATCGGATAGATCCGGCCCTCATAGCGGCCAAGATTACGCAGCACCGCCGCGCCGAAAACGCCGGGGCGCGGCGAGGCGCCGATGACGGCGATGCTCGCCGGGTGCAAAAGCCGCTCCAGCGCGCGATGGCGGCGCAGCGGCCGGGACAAAGTCTTCATCGGGCGTCTCCTGCGATATCCTGCAGCGTCATCGGAAACCGTCTATCGGCCAGAAGCGCAAGCTCCTTACATCCGTCGTTGGGTTTATGAATTAGCAGGAAATTCCTCGATATCGCGGCCCGATACTGTCTTCATTGAGCCGCCGCCCAGCAACATCGCGGTGTGCCGGATCACGGATATGCTACAGGCGCGGCAGCGAGAACCGATGAAGCTGCCCGTTGAACGCCGCCTCGCCGCCGATGTATTCGCCAGCGCAGATCACGCGTTCTCGGCCGAGCAATTCTGTGCTCGAATCTAGCCAAACAACGCCGTGGCATTATCCGGAAAACAGTGGCTTTGGCCGGCGAAGAGAGCGTGAGTGGGGTCACTGGCGGCACCGCCGCCGGGTCAATCAGGAGAACCCCACCCATGCGCATTTACATTATCGGCAATGACGGAATCACGCCGGGTCTACCGCATCGCCGAGCCCACGAGCCTATGAGGGCCCCACCCCAATCCACGACGCTTCGGCCCGCCAGGGTCCTGGCGGGCCGTCGCCCGTTCTCGGTCGAGGCGGCGACCGGGACAACCGACCGCGTAACCCGAGCTCGGCCGAGCTCGAAGACGAAATTGCCGGGTTGGTCGATCGGTCGACGCACGAGCTGCGGTTTGCTTCGCGCAAATTGCATCGCACGGGTCCGCCTCTGGGCCTCAGTCGCGATCTGATGATCCGAACGTTTGCCAACAAACTGCAAGAGCGCGTCCATCGCGGTCCCAGCCTGGCGCTGCAGCGGCGCCTGCAGAGCCTGGCTGGAGGGTTGGATAAAGGCGCTGTTTCCTTCGATCCCGGCATCGTGCTGAAGACCGGCACAACATTAGTGGGTCAGTGGCGCGGAGACACCCATACAGTTCTCGTCGCGACGGCGGGGTCGAGTACGAGGGCCAGCGCTATCGGTCGCTGACGGTGATTGCCGAGCAGATTACCGGGGCGCATTGGTCGGGCCCGCGGTTCTTTGGCGTGACCAGGCGAGGACGCGGCTTCCTTACCTGAGGCCAGCTGATGACGAGGCCAGGAACCAACGGCACGCGGCGGAACGGAACCGTCCGATGCGCGATCTATACTCGCAAAGGTCCGAGGAAGGGCTCGAACAGGAGTTCAATTCGCTGCGGGCGCAGCGTGAAGCCTGCGAGGCCTTCATCACCAGCCAACGGCACGAAGGCTGGGTATGCCTCCCGAAGACTTATGACATGACGAGTTCTCCGGCGCCACGATCCGCCCGGTATTTCGATGTCACCGAGCAGGGCGAGGGAGGGATTGGCCGATACCGGCGTGCATCTGGTTGGATCGGGTGCAACAAGGGAAGACCCGGACTGTGCTCGATGCGATGTTGCCTCGCGCGGGCCTGGGTCAGCACGCGCTCCGATGTGATCCTAAAGATGGGCGTAAAAAGACGGTGGGGAACCTGCCGTACGCCGATCATGAGAGTTGGGTCGCGGTAAATCAAGGCCAGATCGAGTCGAGCTGCAGCGCGGTTCGGATCCCTTCGGGCGGGACGATGACCTCGGCATCGTCGAAGCGGGGCGGCCCGAACCGCACTGGCGCATTGTTGCTGAAGCCGATGGCCTCGTTTGGGATGCCCAAAAAGTTCCGATCGACCGTCAAATTATCGTTCTCGTCATGATAGGCCTGGATCGCATAGCTCCCCGGTGATACCGACGCTACATTAACGATCACCGTCCCCGGTTTGGCCGGGGTGCTTCCGTGGTAAGCACATCGAGGTCCGAGAAATTCTGCCCGCGTACACACGTCGATCACTACGTGACCACGATCATTCGATACGCCGCTCACCGAAACCGATAATTCCGCCGCATGTCCCGTGGCGATGAACAAGAGCTGTGTCAGTAGAAAATAGGAAAGCACTGAATTGATTGATGATCGCTGTGGATCCGCTGCTTGCACCCACCGACGACGCCCGGAAGGAAGAAGCCGCGAGCGGGAAAGGCGGTTGGCTGCCGGCATGATGCGGTCCTAGGAGCAGCGGCGGTGAGGAGCGAGACGTTCGCCCCGGTCCCGAACCGCGGCATGATCACGATCTCGATCATGTTGGCGAACATCATGCAGGGCGTCGACAACACGATCCTCAATGTCGCCTTGCCGCATGTCCAGGGGAGCTTGTCGGCCTCGCTGGACCAGATCGCCTGGGCGCTGACCTCCTACATCGTCTGTGCCGCGATCATGATGCCGCTGACCGGCTGGCTCGCCGGCCGGTTCGGCATCAAATACATTTTTCTGATCTCGGTCATTGGCTTCACGGTCGCCTCGGCGCTGTGCGGCGCCGCCACCAGTGTCGGCGAGCTTGTCCTCTTTCGTGCCGTGCAGGGGGTTGCCGGGGCTGGGCTGATCCCGCTATCGCAGGCGACTCTTCTACAGATCAACCCGCCGGAGCGTCACGGACGTGCTATGGCGGTGTTCGGCATCGGCACGATCCTTGGCCCTATCATGGGGCCTGCGCTCGGCGGCTGGTTAACCTATGACTACAGCTGGCGCTGGATCTTCTACATCAACCTGCCGGTCGGCGTTCTATGCGCGGTGGGCATCGTTGTTTTCATCCGCCAGACCCGCAACGTGCATCGCGAACCGTTCGATCTCGTCGGGTTCCTGACGCTGAGCCTAGGGATCGGTGCGCTGCAGTTGATGCTCGACCGCGGCGAGCAGAACGACTGGTTCCACTCGAGAGAGGTCTGGATCGAGGCGACGGCTGCCGGGCTCGGCTTCTATCTTTTCACCGTGCACACGGCAACAACAGACGAGCGCTCGTTTCTCAACCGCGACCTGTTGAAGAACGCAAACTTTGTGGCGGGCACCCTTTTGATGTTTAGCGTCGGGCTGATCATGACCGGTACGCTCGCTCTGGTGCCGACGATGCTGCAACACCTGATGAACTATCCGGCGCTGACCACCGGGCTGGTGACGGCGCCGCGTGGCTTCGGCGTGATGATTGCCATGTTGCTCGTCGCCCCTCTGATCAATCGGGTCGATAACCGGCTGATCATCCTCGTCGGTTTTCTGCTGACCGCGGTCTCGATGTGGCAGATGAGCCAATTCTCGCTGCAGATGGGCATGGCGCCGGTTGTCATGTCCGGGCTGCTGCAGGGGTTCGGCCTGGGTTGCACCTTTGTGCCGTTGAACATCATCGCGTTGTCGACGCTGCCGCGCCACATCCTGACGCAGGGGACGGCGATCCGCAGCCTGATGCGCAATCTCGGCGGCAGCGTTGGCATTAGTATCCTGGTCGCGATCCTGGCCCAGAACACGCAGGTGGTTCACTCCCGTCTTATCGAGGGACTTCGTCCAGACAATCCGCTCGCGCAGGCGCCCTATTTAGCGGCGCCGTTCAGCCTGAATACGCCGAGCGGGATGGCAGCACTCAACGCCGAGGTGACGCGGCAGGCCGCAATGGTCGCCTATATCGATGATTTCAAGCTGATGATGTTGTTCACGCTTGCTTCCAGTCCCCTGCTATTGCTGTTTCGCGAACCGCGCCGCCGACCACTGCAGGTTGTAACTGAGGCGGCCGACGACTAGACGGTGACGCTTATAGGGGGCGCGCGATGTCGGCATAGATCCGATTGACCGTCGGCTCGTGAAAGCAGGCCTTGATGATCCCTGCCTTCCGTTCTCAAGCCGCAGTCGTTGAGCTCCCGCGCCGTCTTCAAGTTCCCGACACCGGGTGGCCTGGAAGGTTCGGACTCTCTGCTGGAGGAAGCAGGATTCGAACCATCGGTCCCGGCTTGAACAGGGATTGGGCTCCACGCTCGATCGGGTCACACCACCGGTGGATGCCTTCTGTCTGTCCCGGCCGTGCGCTCCCATTCCCGAGCGACTTGAAACGGTGTCGCCTCCGCGAGGTAGCGGCCGACGAACTGCACCAATAGCGGCAGACCCGCTGGCGCCGGGCAGCGAATTGCGCCTGGCAGCAGTCGGTAAATCGACATGGTGGTTACTGGCGAGCGCCGATAGGGTCGAGCCGGCGCCGGGGTCTGCGCTGGACCCACGAGCTGCTTAGGGCCCGGCCCGATCGCGCGCCTCTTGCCAGCCTTTGCGCCAGGCGGAATAGGCCAGTGTCGCGACCTTGTGGGGACAGGAGCTCTCCGCAATTCCGTCGGCGAAGGCCGCGACGCCGGCATGGGCCGCTTTCATTGCTTCCTGGTGCTCTTCGGGTGTACGTCGCGAGTGCTGCGGTTGTCCTACTGGGCGCCGCACTTCCTCCTTCCCGAAGTCGAACCCGCTCGCCGATCCCTCGAACCACGCATCGAACCACTTCACGAACCACCTGGCGCGACGCTGCTCCTCCCGGATACGAGCCGCCAGCCACTCGGGATCAGCAACTCGGGGGTCGCCCAGCGCCACCAGGTAATCCCGGAACTCACACTCCCATTTCTCCCGGGGCAGACCGAACATGGGGCTAATCACTGGCAGGCCATTAGCCTCCCGGGCCCGCATGATTTCCATATCGAGTTCGGCCGCCCGGGTCTTCCTCACTAACTTCCTGGCTTTCGTCGTCATTGCCGCCTTCGCCTAAACCGCCGGCGGATACGCTCTGGTTGGCACCTTGCTGATTGTTGCCGGGACCGCAATCAGGCTGTCGTAATCGAACCCTCGGTCCCTCTCGCGACGGTGTTGCTGGTCCTCGCGGAGGAGAAGGGACTGCAGGTCGATCCCCCGCGGGCGGGCACCGCAGCCTAGGACGCGCCCTATTTCGCGGCAGCCTGCACCGCTGGGCGCGAGCGGAAATGCGGCATCACAAGCTCGCCCACCATCCGGTACTGCTCGACCATCTTGTCCCTAGGGGTCGTCAGCGGTGGCGACAGGTTGATGTGCTGCATGCCGGGGTAGCGCTCTTCGAAGCTCTTCAGGTGGGCGACGAGGTCGTCTGGCGCGCCGGCGAACCATGAGCCGAGCTTCAGATAATGGTCGAGAGGCGGCACACCAGCAGCGTCCCAGCCGCCGCGCCGTGCGGCCGCCTCGACCTGCGCCGGCGTGATGCCCGGCACGAAGCCGAGCGGTGCAAACATTTTCACATGCTCTTCGTAATACGGCAGCATCGCGCGGATCGCTTGCTCGCGCGTCTTGGCCAGATAGAACGACACGCCGATCGCCAGGCCTTCGCCGAGTTTGAGGTTACGGCCCATCGAGTTCGCAACGCGCTGGTAGGCCTGGATCGGCCCGTCCGCCATCGTCGCAGCGCCGCCGCCGACGAGGCCTCTGATGCCGTGGCGCAGCATGAACTCGATCCCGCGCGTGCTGGCGCTGACGATCGGCTGCCAGCATTCGACCGGCAGGCTGACCGGGCGCGGCACCAGGGTCAGCTCCTTGAGCTGATAGCCGCGATAGGGGACATCAGCGGGTATCGCGTAGTGCTTGCCTTTGTGCGAAAAGGATTCGTTGTTGAACGCCTTGAAGACGATCTCGACCTGCTCTTCGAACAATTCGCGGTTCGCCTCCTGGTCGATGATCGGGGCGCCAAATGTTTCCACCTCGCGGCTGTGATAGCCGCGGCCGACGCCGAATACAGTGCGGCCCTTGGTCAGGATATCGGCGGTGGCGTAATCTTCGGCTAAACGCAGCGGGTGCCACATCGGCGCGATATTGAAGCCGCAGCCGATCCGCAGTTGCTTGGTGATGTGGGCCAGATGCACCGCTAACATCAGGATGTTGGGCAGGCACTCGTAGCCTTCATGCTGGAAATGGTGCTCGGCCAGCCACAGAGTGTCGTAGCCCAGTTCGTCCATGACCTTGGCGATCGCCGTGGTCTTGTCAAACACCGAGGCGAGCTCGTCGTTGGAATAGCGCCGGTCGTTGGCCGGGGTCGCATTCTGACCGTGGTCGGGGACGTCGATGTGACCGGCATAGACCGTCATGAATTTGTTGATCATCTTCCGTCCTCTCCGGCGGGGCATCGCGGCCGTACTGCCCAAGACTAAGGGGAAGCGCGCGCCAATTCCAAGCGCCCCTCGAATCGGTACGATTTTCCCACCACATGAACGCATCTCGCATGGCAGCATCGCTCACCTTGGCGTTGTAGATGCTGGAGGATCCAGGCTCGACCGCGATCGATGGGATACAAGTCGATCGCCGCGCATGGCCGAGGGCCACCGGGATCTGTAGAGACCAAAAGCGCGCTTCAGCGTGATCGAGGCTCTCAGAGGCAAGTTTTGGCTGTCCAGCCTGTCGCAAGGGCGCGGTAGAGGTTGATTTTTGGGCGGCGCGGTGAGCAGCAACGGCGGGTGCTGTTGCCACGGGCTGCCGACCGCCTGCTGATTCCGACGTAAGTCGGCCACCGATTCCGAAATGATGTCGGCCACCTGTTCCGATTGATCCCGGCCACCGATTTCCGATCTGAAGCCGGCCACTGTGTAGGCGGCGAGCGCTCCACCGGTGACTGCATAGGCTGCCGCTCCGTGGGGATGCGGAGGGGGAGCCGATGCCTGCCGGCGGAGCGGATGCCGATGCGCTGTGTGCGAGAGATTTTGCGGCTGAAGTATGGGTGCGGCGCGACCGACCGGATGATCGCCCGCAGCACCGGTTTGGCCCGCAGTACAGTGGGCGATTATTTGGATCGGGCCACTGCCGTGAGGCTCAACTGGCCGTTGCCGCCGATGCTGACCGATGCGGCGCTGGGGGCGATGCTGTTCGCCCGCGCTGGGATCGCCCCCGGGACAAGGCGCAAGGCTGAACTGGACTGGGCAGTCATTCATCGCGAGTTACGCCGACCCGGCGTCACGCTGATGCTGCTCTGGCAGGAATA
>JBJMQW010000143.1:0-5944 GCA_045802495.1 Allostellaceae bacterium
GCCCACGAGAAAGACGCTCGGCCAGCCGAACCGGGGCAGCAGAAAGCCGGCGAGCTGCCCGCACAAAAACCCGCCGATCGGCGCCCCGGTGAAAGTTGCCATGATCATCGTCGCGCGCAGCCGGTGTGGCGCGTAGTCGCCGGTCAAAGTGGCCGCCCCCGGAAATGCGCCGCCGATGCCCATGCCGGTAAAGAAGCGCAGGATGCTCAGCGTAAGTAGAGAGCCGGCGAATGCGCTCAGCAGCGAGGCTAGGCCAAAGATCGTGAGACTGGCGAGCAACAACGGCTTGCGTCCGACCCGGTCGCCGAGCGGCCCGGCCGAGAGGGCGCCGACCATGATTCCGATGCTCGACCACAGGAAAGCCTGGGTGAAAGCGGGCCCAGGAAGATTCCAAGCGTGCGTCAGCGACGGCACCGAGACGCTAATCGCATTGACGTCGTAGCCGTCGCAGATCTGGATCAATGCGCAGAGCGCCGCGACTCGGATTTGTAATCCGCCGACCTTTTGGTTCTCGAGCGCCGACTCGGTCGGCGAGAGGAGAGCTTCCGCCATTGCCGTCCTCGCTTGTTCCTCCCTGTCCGCTCTGTTGCATGTTCCGGAGGGGCCGCGCAAGCCTGCGATATCGCCTGTTCTTGGCGAGCGGCAACGGGCGGACCACATCAGTTCGGATAGACGATCGGAGGCTCCGATGCCGGCAGCAAGGCGCGATCTGTGGGACAACCCGATGGGGACGGACGGGTTCGAATTTGTCGAATACACCGGCCCCGACCCGCAGGCTTTGGCCTCGCTCTTCGAGCGCATGGGGTTCGTCGCGGCGGCGCGTCACCGCTCGAAGAGCGTGACCCTATACAAACAGGGCGATGTGAATTTCATCCTCAACGCAGAGCCCGAGAGCTTTGCCCAGGCCTTCGCCCGGCTGCACGGCCCGTCGGTGTGCGCGATCGCCTTCCGCGTCGCCGACGCCGCCAAGGCTTATGAGCGTGCCATTTCGCTCGGCGCCAAGCCGGTGCACGGCAAGGTCGGGCCGATGGAGCTCAACATTCCGGCGATCGAAGGCATCGGCGGCAGCTTGATTTATCTCGTCGACCGCTATGGCGAGCGGACGATCTACGATGTCGACTTTATCCCGTTGGACACCCGACCGGCGGTCGGTGTCGGGCTGACCGCGATCGATCACCTGACCCATAATGTCCATCGCGGTCGGATGGAGTTGTGGGCCGAGTTCTACCAGCGTCTCTTCAATTTTCGCGAGATCCGGTATTTCGACATCGAGGGGAAATTAACGGGGCTGAAGTCCAAGGCGATGACCAGCCCGGACGGTCGCATCCGCATCCCGATCAACGAAAGCGCCGACGACAAGTCGCAGATTGCCGAGTACCTCGAAGCCTATCACGGTGAGGGCATCCAGCACATCGCCCTCGCGACCGCCGACATCTACGCGACGGTCGAGGCGCTGCAAGCGCGTTCGATCTCGTTCATGTCTGTTCCGGACACCTATTATGAGGCGGTCGACGCGCGGGTGCCCGGGCACGGCGAGGACCTCGCACGGCTCAAGCGCGACCGCGTTCTGATCGACGGCGCACCCGGCGCCGGCCAAGGATTGCTGTTGCAGATCTTCACCGAAACGGTGATCGGCCCGATCTTCTTCGAGATCATCGAGCGTAAGGGCAATGAGGGGTTCGGCGAGGGCAATTTCCGCGCCCTCTTCGAATCGATCGAATTGGACCAGATCCGCCGCGGCGTCCTCCAGCCGCAAACCCCCGGCTAGCCTGCTCGCTGAGCGGCTCGACAGGATAACAGGCCGATGTCCGGCCGGGCGCTATGGCGCTGGGAACCGATTGGATTTCCCCTGCTATCCTGCTTTCATCTCGGGATCGTTGGTCATAGGAGGCGGAATTGTTCGATCTCGATCGCTTCGTTGAAGACTGCCGCGCCGCGGTGCGCGAGGATCCGAGCCATAAGGCCGCCCGCGAGGTGTTGGCGCGGGCCAATTCGGACCCCGCCGCGATCCTGGCCGCGCTTGGCGAGCCGATGCAGGCCGGGGTCACCCCACTCTACAAGTCGGAGACGCTGACGATCCTCAACGTTGTCTGGGGCAAGCGGATGACGATCATGCCGCACGACCATCGGATGTGGGCAGTGATCGGGGTCTACACCGGCCGCGAGGACAACATTTTCTGGCGTCGCGTGGCGGGTGACGCCGGGGGTCTGATCGAGGCGGCCGGCGCCAAATCTTTGGGCGAGCGATGCGCCGAGCCGTTAGGGCGAGATGTGATCCACTCGGTGACCAATCCGCTCGGTCGCCTGACTGCGGCCATTCATGTCTATGGCGGCGATTTCTACGGTGCCAAGCGCAGTGATTGGGACCCCGAAAACCTGCTTGAACGCGATTACGATTTTGCGCTGCACCGGCGGATGTTCGAGGAAGCCAACGCGGCCTGACAACTTCCGGCTACCCCGCCGGAGACGCGGGGTAGGATAATATCAGGGACACCGAAAAACACTGCTCCCGCAGCGGAAATGGGCTGAGCTTGCGAGCAGCAGCAAGGAATTGACCATGAAACGGCAGTTGCATCTGAACCTGTTCATCCACAGCCGCGGGCACCATGAGGCGTCGTGGCGCCATTCGGCATCCTCGCCGCTGCCATTGACCGATATCCGATATTACCAGGATCTGGCGCAGCAGGCCGAGGCGGCGCTGTTCGATTCGATCTTCTTCGCCGATCAGCTGGCGCTGGGTGGCGATGTGGCCCAGGCGCCGCGGACCTGGCTTGAGCCGATCACGGTGCTGGCGGCGGTGGCGGCGGTGACCAGCCGGGTCGGGCTGATCGCTACTGCCTCGACCACCTATACCGAACCGTTCAATCTCGCGCGTCAGTTCGCCTCGATCGACCATATCAGCAGAGGCCGCGCCGCCTGGAATATCGTGACCTCGTGGCTCGCGACCGCAGCGGAAAATTACGGCGGCGCCGGGCAGATCAGCCACGCCGATCGCTACGCCCGCGGCGAGGAGTTCATGGAGGTGGTGAAGGCCCTGTGGGACAGCTGGGCCGCTGATGCGGTCATCGACGACCGGACCGCCGGGATTTACGCGCGACATGAGCGCATAAGACCGATCAATCATCGCGGCGATTTCTACAAGGTGGCCGGGCCGCTCAACATGCCGCGTTGCCCGCAGGGTCGGCCGGTACTGGTGCAGGCGGGTTCTTCCGACACCGGCCGCCACTTTGCGGCGCGACATGCCGACGCCGTATTCACCGCTCACATGGCGAAGGCGACCGCGCAGGAATTTTATGCCGATCTGAAAAGATTGGCGGTGGCTGAAGGTCGGGTGGCGGAGCAGGTGTTGATCCTGCCCGGCCTCAGTCCGATGATCGCCGCGAGCGAAACCGAAGCGCAACGCCTTGCGCGCGAGGTCAACGAACTCACCGATCCGGAGGTCGGGCGCAAGCGGTTGTCCGGCCGCTTTGGCGGGCATGATTTCTCGCATCTACCGCTCGACCGCCCGCTGTCGCCCGCGGATTTCCCCGACCCGGAGACGGTGGAGGCGGCGCGCAGCCGCACCGAGGTGATCCTCAATCTGGTGCGGCGAGACAATCCCACATTGCGGCAATTGCTTGGTTATCTCGCCGGCGCGCGCGGGCATTACGTCACCTCCGGCACGCCGGAACAGATCGCCGATCTCATTGAGGACTGGTTCACCGACGGCGCGGCGGACGGCTTCAACATCATGCCGCCGCTATTGCCGGCTCAGCTCGATGCGTTCGCCACCCAGGTGATCCCCATCCTGCAGGGGCGCGGGCTGTTCCGCACCGAATACCAAGGGACGATGCTGCGTGAGCATTACGGGCTGCCTTGGCCTCCGAGCGTGTTCGATGATCCCGCCTGGACCGGCGCGCCGCTCGAAGCCGTTGCCGGGGTTTGAAGCGTCACCCCGCAAATCATGTACACAGACCAGCCTTTGCCCCGCGTCACGACGGATGCGGATGCCCAAAACGATCCAGACGACTGAGGGCGACCCCGAAGACCAGTTTCTTAGGATCGAAGCGGCCGAACGGAATGTTATTCGGTACAAGAGAAGTCACAAGCGGGATGGTCTATTGCATACATCAATGTCGAAACGCTTTGCTCAACACCCAGGGACGCCACACCCTCCAGGTGTTCCGCCGCAGCGTCCGGACCCGTCGGGGCCGCCGCCTTATGAGGACCCGCCGCAACCAGTCCCGATACCGCGGCGAGACACGCCGCCAGACGTCATCGACGACCCGCCGCCCAGCCCCAACGCTAGGGGAGCTCAGAGGAGGCGCTGAGCATTTCGACCGGTTAGTGTGCGTCCGACGACGTATTCGTCGCTGGCACCTTGCGCAACAGCGGCACCAGCAACGTGGCGACGACGAATGCGGCCATGATGGCGCGAAAGGCGTCGGCATAGGCGAGGGTGGAGGCCTCGCGATAGGCAAGGTGCCAGAGCTGCGACAGTGCCGCCGCGTGCCCGGCGACCGGGTCGCCGAGCGCCGCGCCCCAGCGCTGGGTCATGCCGTGCACCAATTGCGTCATCGCCCCGTTCGCCGACGTCAGATGCGAGGCGATGTAGAGAAAATGCAGATTGGTCTGGTTGTTGAGGATGGCGCCGCATACTGCAATACCGACTGCACCCCCCAAATTGCGCATCATATTGAATAGGCCGCTCGCATATTTGAGCCGCTCGGGCGACAGGCTGCCGAGGCCGAGAGTCACCGCCGGCGCTACGGCGAAAACCTGCGGGAAGCCGCGCAATATTTGCGGGATCAGCAATTGGTCGGCGCCCCAATCATGGGTGATGAAGCTGAACGACCACATCGCCGCGGCGAAACTCGCCAGCCCGAACATCATCAGCCAGCGCGTGTCGATTTTGCGCGCGAGCCATACGTAGATCGGCGTGCCGACGAGCGAGGCGGCGCCCGTCGAAAAGATCGCGACGCCGGTCTGCCACGCGCTGAAGCCGCGGACATAGCCGAGAAACAGCGGCGTCAGGTAGATCGTCGAAAAGATGCCGATGCCGGTGACAAACGACAGAAAACAGCCGAGCGCAAAATTTCGGTCACGCAACGCCCTCAGATCGACCACCGGCTGCGCAAAAGTCAGGCTGCGGGCCACGAACAGGATGCCGGAAATCCCGGCGATCCACGCGCAAGCGGTGATCGTCGAATCGTCGAACCAATTCCAACGCGCGCCCTCTTCGAGGACGTATTGGAGGGTGCCGAGCGCCAGCGCCATCAGCGCCATGCCCAAATAATCCGCACCCTTCAGCAATGACAGATCCGGGCGGTCGATGTCGACCAGGAGAGGCACCGCCACCGCGACCAGCAGGCCGGGGACCAAATTGACGTAGAACAGCCAGCGCCAATCGAGCATGTCGGTGATCCAGCCGCCGATCACCGGACCCAAAACCGGCGCGACCGAGGCAATCGTGCCGACCACCGCTGCCGAATAGACCCGCCGCGGGCCCGGGAAATAATGGAATGACGACGTGAAGACGGTCGGGATCATCGACGCGCCGAGCATCCCTTGCAATGCGCGGAACACGATCATGCTCTCGATATTCCAGGCGATGCCGCATAAGAGGCTGGCGAAGGTGAACCCGGCCGCCGAGGCCGCGAACAGCCAGCGCGTCGAGAACACGCGGGTCAGCCAGCCCGACAGCGGGATCACGATGATCTCGGCGATCAGATACGCGGTCTGCACCCAGCTGATGTCGTCTTGGGCGGCCGACAGCCCGCCGCCGATGTCCTGCAAGGACGACGCGACGATCTGGATGTCGAGCAACGCCGCGAACTTGCCGACGCACATGACCGCAAACGGAAAGATGCTGGGAGGGGCCGCTGCGGCCGGCGGTTGGGTAGCGGGCGTGGTCATTCGCCGTTTTCTGCGGAGGAGCGCGTGTCGACGCTGACTGTCGTCGACA
>JBJMQW010000144.1:0-2887 GCA_045802495.1 Allostellaceae bacterium
CGCGTTCCAGGCGTGGCTCCACAGGCGCGCCATGCGCCCGCCCGACCGGTGCTCGATGCTGTGCGTGGGCAGTTCCTCGTCGTGGGGCAGCAGCTGCACGCCATGCTGCGAGACGGCAATGAGTCCAATCCAGCATAACCGAACAGGAGGCCGTACCGAGCTCCCAAGCGGAGCGACGCCCGAGGGAGGGAGTAAATGACGGCGCCGATACTGTAGCTGCGGTCTGTTTGGCCGACGGCGATTTCAACCAAGCCGCTTTGCACCCAGCTGACCCCATCAAGTGCCACGTGAGCACGCAGAGAACGCAGACACCCGACAGCGTCGATATCGCCCACCACCGAGCCGCTGCCCTTGACCCTTAGAGAACGATATCGAGCAACTCCTGCCGAATGACGATCCGGCCATAATCGGCTGGAGACCTCCAATAACTGTGTTTTCGGGCCGAGCGGGCAGAGGGCATTCGGGTTTGGTGTGATCGGTTGATTGTCGCGATCGGCGTTGCGGCCGGGGGCCGGCTCGGCGGTGGGTTGTACGGGTCAAGCCGCTGTGGCCTGGCCCATCAGCCAGACCATTCGCTGCATATTGTAGGTGAGATTGGCGAGGCCGATTTTGGTTCTGGCGCGGACGATCCCGATCGTGCGGATGAACAGGCCCATGGGCCCCTTCTGGCGGGCAAAGACGTGTTCGACCGCGGCGCGTACCGCTGATTTGCGGGCATTGGCGCGGGCGGTAGGGCGCGGCATCGGCTTGCCTTGGGGCTTTTTGCGATGGATCTGCGAACGCAGCAGGCGCCCGGCGAGGAAGCTCTCGTTGGCCTTTGAGCGATAGGCGGTGTCGGCCCAGACATCGCCGGCAGTGTTGCTGGTGTCAGTTCCGGCAACAATGCCCCGTCGTGGCGCGCCGCATCGGTGACCTTCCAGCGGCGGATTAGACGATGCCGGCGGTCGATGCCGATGTGGTTTTTGTAGCCGAAGGCCGGGATCGCGAGATCGACGCGCGGCATGCCATCCTCGCCGGGCTTGGCTTTGGTGTATTTGACTGTCCAGCGGGCATCGCGGTCTTTCTGGCACAGCTTGGCTGGCTTTGCCGCCCATTGTGGGGGAATGCGGCCTACCTTGATGTCGCGCTTTTCGCCATCGGTATTGCGCTGCTTGGGTGCGGCGACAATCGAGGCGTCGATGATTTGGCCGCTCATCGCCAAAAACCCAGCCGCCGAGAGCGCGGCATCAAAGCGCTCAAACAGGGCCTCGATCGCCGGTTTCCCCGCAAGCTGGGCGCGCGTCAGCGCCTCGCGAAAGGTCCAGATCGTATTGGCGTCCGGCACCGTATCGGCGAGGTCCAGCCCGAGAAAACGCATAAACGACAGCCGGTCGCGGATCAGGTATTCGGTGCGCTCGTCCGACAGATTGTGACTGGTCTGCACAACCAGCGTTTTGAACATCAGCACGTGATCGAATGACGGGCGGCCGCCTTTCGCGCGGTCCGAGCGTGGCACCGCGCGTTCGAGATCCGCCCGGAACAGCTCGAAATCCACCACGGCATTCAGCCGTTCCAGGCTGTCGCCCTTGGCCGAAAGTTGCTTCAGCCGCTCATCAACGTCGAAAAACCCCGCCTGTCCCCGCATCCGCATCCCCCAATGCGAAACCGGCTCATCGCATCACAAACCCATCAGAAACGCCAGGTTTTTGGAGGTCTCCAGCTTGAGCAAGAAGCCGGCCGGACGCGGGCGCAGCTGACCGAGGCACTGGAAGTGTTGCGCCCCGAATGACCCCGGGGCAAGTTATCGATCAATCGACTATGCCCGGGAGGGGCCGGGAGCCGGCTTTGGCCGCAACTTGGCGCGTGAGGTTCGCGAACATCCGCTTCCGCTCGTTCTGATCGGGATCGCGTGGCTGATGGTGGCGAGCGTCGATCTTCACGCACCGTGATTGCGGGCGCGGCGGATTCGTTAACGAGGAAGGCGGCGGACATCAGCACGGCGACCCGAAGAATGGTGGGTACTATGGCGAGCAGCAGGAAAGACGACTTGATCGCGTGGTTGCGGGATGCACATGCAATGGAGGCGGCGACAACCGACAACCTGGAGCGGCTCATCGCCCGCGTCGATAAGTACCCGCAACTGAAGACGCACATGCAACACCATCTTGAAGTTTCGCGCCGCCAGACGGACGAGATCGAGCAGCAGCTAAAGGCACTGGGATCCGACACGTCGACGCTCAAGGACATGGCGATGCGGCTCACCGGGCGCCTGGAACCGGTGTTATCAGGCGTGACCGCGGACGATATGCCCAAACACTGCATTGCCGCTCAAAGCTGGGAGCAATTCGAAGACGCGTCTTTCGTGGGAACCTCACGCATCGCGCAAGAACTCTGCACACGCGCTCATCTCATCAAGGAACCCGTAGCCCTGCTGAGCGGTTGTCATTCTGCGACTCTCACCGCGTCCAGTATCAAGGGTTACATCAATGGCGACAAAAGCGAAAACAAAGGCCGGCCGCGTTGCCGAAAGGAAAACGAGCCGCTCGCAGACCCCAAACCGAAAGAAAGAGACCCAGCCGGCCTCTCCCAGTGCCATCGACCTCTTGGAGGAGGATCACCGGCAGGTCGAAGAATGGTTCGACGAGTACGATGAACTAAAGCAGGATGACGATCGTAAGGCGGAGCTCGCACAGAAGATCTGCCTGGCGTTGAAGGTCCACGCGCAGATCGAAGAAGAAATTTTCTATCCGCAGGCCCGCGAAGCGACGAAGGACAACGATCTGATCGACGAAGCGGTCGTCGAACATGCCACCGTGAAAAACCTGATTGCGGAAATCGAATCGATGGAGGTCGGCGAGGATCTCTACGACGCCAAGATTCGGGTTCTCGGCGAAATGGTAAAGCAGCA
>JBJMQW010000145.1:0-25363 GCA_045802495.1 Allostellaceae bacterium
CCCGCCTACCGCAGCATAGCGCCTGCTCTCGTATTGTCGAAATCAGAAAGTGCTTTGCAAAGCCGCTGGCGTTGCATGCCGGCTAATCGGAGATGATCATCCTTCGCGCGATGCGGTATGGAAAGCGGGGTGCGACAAGGACGGCGCGAAGGGAAGGGGGCATGTCCCGAGCAAATCGATTTCTTCGCAACTGCGAAATGGAGTATTGTTGCGTACACGTGACTATATAAACGCCAGCGGCTGCGCCACCCGGGTGCAGTCGCTGTTTCGTCCCTAACCACCGCACAGAGCACCCTTGGCCGTCAGCTCCGCCCCGCCCTCCGCCCCCGACATCACTCCCGTTACGATCGAAGAGGAGATGAAGCGCTCCTACCTCGATTACGCCATGAGCGTGATCGTGGCGCGCGCATTGCCCGATGTCCGTGACGGGCTCAAGCCGGTCCACCGCCGCATCCTTTACTCGATGAAAGTGAACGGCAACGAGTGGAACCGCGGCTACCGCAAATCCGCGCGCATCGTCGGCGACGTGATCGGCAAATACCACCCGCACGGCGAGCTGGCGATCTACGACGCAATGGTGCGGATGGCGCAGGATTTCGCGATGCGCCTGCCGCTGATCGACGGCCAGGGCAATTTCGGGTCGATGGACGGCGACCCACCGGCGGCCTACCGCTATACCGAGGCGCGGCTCGCGCGCGTCTCCGATACGCTGCTCGACGATCTAGACAACGATACCGTCGAATTTCAGCCCAATTACGACGACACCGAGCAGGAGCCGAAGGTTCTTCCCGCGGGTTTCCCGAACCTGCTCGTCAATGGCGGCAGCGGCATCGCGGTGGGCATGGCCACCAACATCCCGCCGCACAATCTTGGCGAGGTCATCGACGCCTGCTGCGCCTATCTCGATAACCCGGCGATCACGATCGACGAATTGATGCAATACGTGCCGGCGCCCGACTTTCCGACCGGCGGCATCATCATGGGGCGCGCCGGCACGCATGCCGCCTACCGGACCGGACGCGGCGCGGTCGTCATGCGCGCCAAGACCCATGTCGAGGAGATCCGCAAGGATCGTGAAGCGATCGTCTTCACCGAGCTGCCGTATCAGGTCAACAAGGCCAAACTGGTCGAGCGCATCGCCGAGACGGTCCGCGAGAAGCTGATCGACGGCATCTCCGATCTGCGCGACGAAAGCGACCGCGAGGGGCTGCGCGTTGTCGTCGAACTGAAGCGCGACGCCGAGCCCGACATCGTCCTCAACCAGCTTTACCGCCACACCGCGCTGCAGACGAGCTTTGGCGTCAACATGCTGGCGCTGAACGGCGGCCGGCCCGAGCTGTTGACCCTGCGGGAAATTATTGCCGCCTTCATTGCTTTCCGCGAGGAGGTGATCACCCGGCGCACTAGTCACTTGCTCGGCAAGGCGCGGGAGCGGGCGCACGTTCTCCTCGGATTGTCGGTCGCCGTTGCCAATCTCGACGAGATCATTGCGCTGATCCGCAATGCGCCTGATCCGGCGACCGCGCGGGCCGGTTTGGTCGGCCGCGCGTGGCCCGCTGCGGAGGTCGCCCCGCTGGTTGCGCTGGTCGGCGAGCCTGGCCGCGGTGTCGCAGAGGACGGCACCTATCGGCTCTCGGAAGAGCAGGCGCGCGCCATCCTCGATCTGCGTCTGCAGCGCCTGACCGGGCTGGAGCGCGAAAAGATCGCCGAGGAACTGCGTGGGCTGATCACCGAAATCGGCGGCTACCTCGAGATCCTGCGCTCACGCGTGCGGCTCTTCGAGGTGTTGCGCGGAGAATTGCTGGCGATCAAGGAGCGGTTCGCTACGCCCCGGCGAACCGTGATCGAGGATGTCGAGTTCGAAGCCGATATCGAAGCGCTGATCCAGCGCGAGGCAATGGTCGTGACGGTCAGCCATGCCGGCTACATCAAGCGGGTGCCGCTGTCGACCTATCGGGCACAGCGCCGAGGCGGGCGGGGCCGCGCCGGCATGGCGATCAGGGAGGAGGATTTCGTCAGCGAGGTTTTTGTCGCCTCGACGCACGCGCCGGTGCTGTTCTTTACCTCCTCCGGCCGGGTGTACAAGCTCAAGGTACATCGCCTGCCGCTCGGCACGCCTCAGGCCCGGGGTCGGCCAATGGTTAATTTGCTGCCGAACCTGGCGTTGGGCGAGACGATCTCGACGGTGATGCCGCTCCCCGAGGACGAGGAGAGCTGGGCCGATCTGGCGGTCGTGTTTGCAACCGCGAACGGCTATGTCCGACGCAATGCGCTGAGCGATTTCGGCGATGTCCGCGCCAATGGCAAAATCGCGATGAAGTTCGAGGGCGAGGATGCGGACGATAGACTGATCGCCGTCGCGACTTGCACCGACGCCGACGACGTGTTGCTCGCTACCCGCAAAACCGTTCGCAAGACTGTCCACGAACCCGAGAAGAGCAAGGCCATTCGGTTTCCGGTAAGTGAGGTTCGCGTATTTTCGGGCCGGTCATCGGTTGGCGTCCGCGGAATTCAGATGGATCCTGACGATAGAGTGATCTCGATGTCGATTCTGCGGCACGAGGAGATCGCCCCCGATCTGCGCGACGCCTATCTGAGTATGGCTGCCAAGCGCCGCGGGCAGATGGGCGAAGAGAGCGAATTAGCGGCTGGGCAGCGGCTCGAGCCCGAGGAGGGCCTTCCCGAAAACGGAGAAGAGAACGGCTCCGACAGTGCCGCGGAGGCCGTCATCTCGGAGGAGGTGTTTGCCGATCTAGCGGCGCGCGAGGAATTCGTGTTGAGCGTGACCGAAAAAGGCTTCGGTGTGCGTGCCTCTGCGTATGATTATCGGATTACCCGCCGCGGTGGCCAAGGCATCGATAACATGAGGTGGAACCGAGAAAGCGACGCGGTGGTCGCGGTATTTCCGGTAGGGCACAACGATCAGGTGATGTTGGTCACTGATGGCGGCATGGTGATCCGCTGCCCGGTCAACGACATCCGCATCGCACGACGGGGGCGTCAGGGCGTGGTGATCTTCAAGGTTGGCGAGGGCGAGCGGGTCGTCTCGGTGGCCCGGCTTCCGGAAGAATCCGACGAAAACGGCACTATCGAAGAGGCCGATGACGCGCCGGACAATCAACAAACCAGTGAGGGGGACGCGTGATCCAGCAGCGCATCGGGATCTATCCCGGCACCTTCGACCCGATCACCAACGGGCATACGGATATCATCCGGCGGGCGGTCAAGGTTGTCGATCGGCTAGTCATCGGCGTTGCCCGCAACGACGGCAAGGGACCCCTCTTCGCCACCGACGAGCGCGTCGAGATCGTCCGGGACGAGATAGCGCATCTCGAAAACGGCGATGCCGACCGCATCGAAGTGCGCGCCTTCGACACGCTGCTGATGGGGTTTGCTCAGTCAGTCGGGGCCAAAGTCATCATCCGCGGGCTGCGGGCGGTGTCCGATTTCGAATACGAATTCCAGATGGCCGGCATGAATGCTCGGCTCAATCCGGAGATCGAGACGGTCTTTTTAATGGCCTCGGACCGCTTTCAGTTCATCTCGTCACGATTTGTCAAAGAAATCGGCGCTCTGGGTGGCGACGTCTCGCATTTCGTCAGTCCTAGGGTCGCGATGCGTCTTCTCGATCGTTTCGCCACAGGCCGCAGCAAGCCGCGCCGACGAACCGCCGCTGCGGCGGAGTAATCGGCACCGGAGCCGCATTGCGCTTCTGCAGCAGAGCGCTATAACGCTTGGTGGATATCGGGGGCGCTGACGCATGACGCCTCACCAAGTCGAAATCGCTCTATCGCGAGCGCACGGCATCTGCACGTTGCGCGGCGCGCGTCTGACGCCAGTCCGCCGGCGGGTGCTCGAGCTGATCTTGCTGTCGGATCAGCCGGCCGGCGCCTACGCCCTGCTTGCCGAGTTGCAGCGCGGGCGCGGCAAGCTCGGGCCGCCGACCGTCTACCGCGCGCTCGAATTCCTGCTCGCTCACAAGCTTATCCATAAGATCGAGACGTCGAGCGCCTATATCGCCTGCTGTGATATCGACCACCCGCATCAGAGCCAGTTCATGATTTGCGAAGATTGCGGCGCGACAGAGGAGGTCCGTGACGACGAGATCGTCGAAAGCCTGCGTCGGCTCGGCGAAGACCGGGGCTTTGCCGTGGAACGGCAGGTCATCGAGGCGCGAGGATTATGTCCGGCCTGCCGCACAGCTCACCGCTGAGTTCCGTCTGGGCGGCCGATCTCTAACTGCAGTGTGCTCGGGGCTGCATCGCCTATTTTCAATAGGTCGCCCTTCCACCCGAGATATCGAATACGCCGCCGGTCGAGAAAGAGCATTCCTCGGATGCGAGCCAAGCGACCAGCGCGGCGATCTCCTCGACGAGGGCGAAGCGCGCCATCGGAATCTTCGACAGCATGTAGCCGATCTGCGCTTCGGTCATCTGGGCGAATATGTCGGTCCGGGCGGCTGCGGGCGTCACGCAATTGACCCTGATTCCCGATCCCGCGAGCTCTTTCCCGAGCGATTTGGTCAGCCCGATTACCCCGGCCTTTGCCGAGGAATAGGCCGATGCGTTCGGGTTGCCTTCCTTGCCCGCGATCGAGGCGATATTGACGATGCGGCCGTAATCGCGGCGCCGCATCGCGGGGAGCACGGCTCGGCAGCAGTTGAACACCCCGATCAGATCGATCTCGATAACCCGTCGCCACTCCTCGGCGGGATATTCGGCGAGCGGGAAGTTAGGTCCTGAGATCCCGGCATTGTTGACCAGGATATCGGGCGGACCGAGCCGGCTCTCGGTTGCCGCAAGAGCCCTGCCGATCGCATCGGGATCCGTCACATCGACACCATATTTGGCTGCATTGTCGATCGAGCGGGCTGCCTCCGCCGCAGCGGTCTCGTCGACATCCCAGATCGCCACTTTTGCGCCGCTTGCGGAAAACCGCTCCGCGATCGCACGGCCGATGCCGCGTGCGGCCCCGGTGACGATGGCGACGCGCTGATCGAGATCAATGCGATTCATCGGCTCCACTTGACTCCTTGTGGGTTTCGAAAATTACCAGGCGCGGGAGGAACCCCGCTCCTGGTCCCGCGTTGCCCGACAGGGAAGTGCAGGGACGTGCAATGGACGATGTGGAACATCAGCTCGCCAGGATAGGCTATCGCGGGGACCGGCGCGAAGCCGAATGCTGGCGTGTTGCCCCGGTCGAGCCGCATTTGCCGATCCCCCGCGGCGCCGCTGCCTGCCGGCGAAGTCGAGACCACAGCCCGGTATTGCGGTTTTGGCTTACCCGGCTCCGCAATCCGCCGCTGCCTTCACCCTATCGGATATGCCGGGAGAACCTCCGCTGATTAGCAAGAGGCGCGCCCGCAGCCGACCTATCACCGCGGCAAAATGAGGCGCCGCCGACCGCTCCAGTCCCTCCAGCCAGTTCTGATCGAGGAACGATGCGAGGGCCGGCTGCCCGAGTCCCGCCTCCCAAACGATGCCGAGTAAGGAAGCATCCGCCTCATCCTCGTCGCGCGCCAATGGGGACAGGACGGCGGCGCGCTCTGCCGCCTCACGGTCGACGGTGTCGGGGCCGGGTCCGAGGCCAAAATCGATAAGGTGACGGCGCTCGGGCGAGGCGAGCACAAAATGCGCGGCCTCATGCAGAATGACGTAGGCCTCGGTCTCTCCCTTCAAGGCCGTTCCATCCCAGTTATGGGGGCATTGCGAGCCGTCGGGGTGGATCGCCATGCCAAAGCTACGAGCGAGCGCAAGCGCCGCAAGCCGATGTTGTTCCGCCTCGGCGCCGACCGCCCGATCGGCCGGAGTGACGCGGATCCGGCCAAAAACGGAGCGGCAGAGCGGGTCAGGCAAACCGGCTGCAAAGCGGTCGAGAGTGTCGCGGAGCTGGTTGCGCGGTATCGGCGTCAGGATCATTTGTGACGGCTGCGAACTCTGTTGAGCCGATACAATTGGGCCGGAGCCCTAACCTGGCTTGTCCGGAGTCGGAGGTTGGGTCGTGCTCCCCGCCGGAGCGTTTTGTTGGTAGACGAGTTCGGCGATCTTGAGCAGCGTCGCTCGCGGGGCATTGGCCACAATTGCGTAGGCGAGCCCATCCTCGATCCAATAAAATGCGCCGACGCCGTTTTGTTCGCGATATTTGAATTCAGCCTCACCAACCCGATCGACCGAGAGATAATAGGCGCTGAGCCGGGTTCCCTTTCCATCCTCGTACATGAAGAGCGCCGCGGGTCCGTTTTCGGCTGGCAGCAGTCTTCCGCCCATCAGCTGGAAGCCGAGCGAGGTAAGATCCGGGGCAATCACCCGATGCCCGAGACGCTTTGACAGCCATTGGACGAGATGCGCCTCTTCGCTCGCCGCAACTTCTACCGGGTGGCGCGTCTCCACCGAGAAGGTTCGGTGCGCTGCGATCGCCTCGTGAAACACGGTGCTCGCGAACGCCGCCGAGGCGGAGGTGCGAAATTGTTGCAGCAATTCGCGCCCCGTCCACCCGCTGATCCCGCCGAGGATGAGAAGGCCGATCGCAGCAGCAATGCGGGCCAGCTGCAGACGCTTGCGGCGCTGCCGCCCTGCGGTGAGGTTGGCGACCCGCAGTCTCGCCGGCAGCGGCCCCAGGGTTTGCGAGGCAAAGGCCGCCCGCAATGCCTCACGCTGCTCGGCAGATTGCGAGCATTCTTCCCGGACCTCGGGATGCGCCGAGAAATACGCCTCGACATCCTCGGTGCGGTCGGCCGCCAGACGGCCGTCGATCCACGCCTGGAGATCGCTCTCGTCGACAGGTCGGCGTGGTCCGCTCACCTCGCTCTCCTCAGCGTGCCCTTGGGCGGACCGTCTTCATCGATTTTTCCGTCCATCCGCCGGCGGAGTCGTTCGCGCGCGCGGGAAAGTCTGGACATTACGGTGCCGATGGGTACGCCCAAGACTTGCGCTGCCTCCTCATACGACAGATCCTCTACCGCGATCAGCAGCAGTACCGACCTCTGCTCCTCCGGCAAGGTCGAAAACGCGCGCAACAGGTCGCGGTGCTCCAGTGCAGAATCCTGTCCGCCGGCAATGCCGGGAATTTCGGCATCTTCCGACAACGCACCGTGCGGTCCGCGCCTCCGCAAGCGCTGTTGGTCCGACAGAAAGCGGTTGTAGAGTATCGCGTAGAGCCAGCCGCGCAAATTTCCCCCGGCCCTCCGCAGATGCCACCGAGACAGGGCGCGCTCCAGCGTGTCCTGGACGAGATCGTCGGCCCGCTCCCGATCTCCGCGCAATAACGAAGTCGCGAAACGGCGCAGCCCCGGTATTTGCGCTTCGATCAACGCGGCTCTGTCCAGCATTGCCTCCCCGTAAGACAGATGGCTGCCGGGGAGCCACCAGTCCGCCGATGGCATCATGAAACCCGCGGCAGTCCCCGCAGGTGTGCAGGGCGTCATCGCCGCTTCAATGTACACGATATTACAACTTCCTGTTAACTAAACACATCAATTCGAAAGACCGCTTCGAGTTTGTCATGACCCTTCAAGGCCGGTTTTATTCCATCAGAAGGCGACGATTTCGGGTGACCTTGCCGGATGACAAGACCAAATAATCGTTAATTCAGGAGATCTTGAATATAGGCTTCGCCTAATGGCGCGGCTCGGGGCGCTCCGATCCAGTGTCCACGAAATGCGGCGACGCGACGCCCATCGACACATAGATGCTCATCAGGGTTTCGACCCCGATATTGGCCGGCTTGACCCACGCGGCGGGGACATAAATCAGCGCGCCGCCGACCGGCACCGGCGCCGAAGGCACGAGGACCACGTGGTAGGTCTCGCCGCCGATAAAGATCGGCTTGGGCATCGGCAACAGCCCCAAAACCCCGGCGCCGCCCTCGCCGCCAAAGAAGCACCAGACGGGGCTCATGCTCTTGAGCCCGTCCCCGTCCCTCCTGTCCATGATCTCGACAAACCGCCTGGTGACGTCGTAGAGATTGCCGACGAACGGGATGCGCTGCATCACCGAGTCTATCAGCAAACGCACCCGGCTTTCGAGGCGGGATTCGACGCCGAGCCCGAGAAGATAGATCAGCCCGACGACAATGACTGCGCCCAGTGCGTAGGCTGCGAACGGTGAATCCGACAGGCCGAAGCCGATCGAGATCAAGACGCGTCCAATCGCGCTCTGCGGGCCGACATAGTCGTAGATGAACGTGCCGACCCATACGATTACGGTGAGCGTCACGGCGAGCGGAAGCAGGACGAGAAAGCCTGCCAGGAAAGTGCGGAACCGGGTAATCATCGAACACCAGGGGCGAATACGCCCGCAAAACCTTCATTCGGCGGCTTTGCCGGGCACCGGATGTTCGGTTATCACGGGTGTTCGGGGCTTGGACAGAGCCTTGATCCTCTCCCGCAGGCTCTGGAACAGCACATAGAGACCCGGGATCACAAAGACCCCGATGAAGCTCGCCGCCACCATCCCGCCAAAGACCGCGGTTCCGACCGCCCGGATCGTCGCCGCACCGGCGCCCGACGCGATGACGAGGGGCACCAATCCGGCGATAAAGGCGAATGATGTCATCATTACCGCGCGGAAGCGCAGCCGGGCGGCTTCGATCGCTGCAGCGACGATCGCTGCTCCGTGCCGCCGCTGCTCCATCGCGAACTCGATGATCAGAATTGCGTTCTTGGCGGCCAACGCGATCAGCACGACGATGCCGATCTGGGCGTAGATGTTGTTGTCGAGGCCGAACAGTTTCAGCGCAGCCATCGCCCCGAACAGGCCGACGACAACCGAGAGAAGCGCTGCTACCGGTATGCTCCAGCTCTCGTACAGCCCCACAAGGAAAAGATAGGCGAAAACGATCGCTAGGCCGAGGATCCGGCCAGTTTGCCCTGATGCCTCCCTTTCCTGCAATGCCGTGCCGGTCCATTCAAATGAAAAGCCCGGCGGCAGCGTGGCGGCCGCCACGGCTTGCATCGCATTGAGTGCCTCGCCTGACGAATGGCCGGGAGCGGGCACGCCATTGATCGTCACCGAGCGCAGATTGTTGTAGCGAATGATCGACGCCGGGGCGGTGATCAGTTCGACATCGGCGACGGTGCGTAACGGGATCAGATCGCCCTGCGCTGTGCGTATCCGTACCCGAAAGATGTCTGCGACCCCCTTGCGGTCTGTCGCGTCGGCCTGGACCTTGACCTGCCAGGTGCGGCCAAAACGATTGAAGTCGTTGACGTAGGTGCCGCCCATGGTGGTTTGCAATGCGCTGAAGATGCTGCCGATCGAGACTCCCAAAGTCTCGGCCCGCTCGCGATCCAATTTCAAATAGACCTGCGGCGTCGACGCACCGTAGGTCGTGTAGACATTGGCGAGCGCCGGGTTCTGGTTGGCGGCAATGACGAGCCCGTCCGCCGCAGCCGCGAGATCCTTCGGTGTCGCACCAGAAAGAGTTTGCAGCTGCAATTCGAAGCCGGCGGCGTTGCCGAGCCCGGCGATCGGCGGCAGGTTGAATGCTATAACATTGGCCGCTGCAATTTGCTGGAATAACGGATTGACTTCGGCCAGCGCCGAAAACACCGATAGTGATTTGTCGGTTCTTTCGTCGAAGGGCTTCAGCCCGACCACTGCAAGAGCCTTGTTTGGCAGGGCGAGACCATCGATAAGACTATAGCCGGCTACGGTGAGGACGCTCTGGGTCCACGGCCGTTTCTGTATTATTCTCTCGACCTGTTCCACGACCGCAGTCGTACGGTTCAGCGACGCGGCATCGGGGAGTTGGATTTCTGCAAAAAAGGCACCCTGATCTTCTTCGGGGAGGAAACCGGTAGGCACGATCTTTGCCAGCCAGCCGGCTCCCACTGCAAAGGCGACCACCAGCGCCCCGGTTATCAGCGCGCGGCGCGCCAGCGGCCGCACCAGTGCCGAATACCCGTCGCGGCCCCGGTCGATGCCGCGCTGGAAATAAGCGATCAATCCTCGGCGATGACCGCGGTGTCTTAGCAGTGAAGCGCACAAGGCCGGCGAGAGGCTAAGCGCATTGATAGCCGAGATGATCATCGACACCGACACGGCGACCGCAAATTGCTGGTAAAGCTGGCCGGTAATGCCGGGTATGAAAGCTGTGGGCACGAATACCGAGAGCAGCACGAGGGTGATCGCAATAATCGGCGCGGTCACCTGCGACATTGCTTTTTCCGCTGCTTCGGCGGGGGTCAGCTGCGGTTCTGTCTCTAGGATGTGCTCGACCGCCTCGACGACGACGATTGCATCGTCGACCACGATGCCGATCGCCAGGACCAGCGCCAGAAGCGAGATCGTGTTGGCTGAGAAGCCCAGCGCCAGCATAACCGCAAACGTGCCGACGAGAGCGACCGGCACGGCTATGATCGGGATCAAGGTCGCGCGCAGACTCCCGAGAAAGATGAATACGACGATGCCGACCAGCACAAAGGCTTCGATCAGTGTCTTCTGCACCTTGTGGATCATCGCCTCGACAAAGACTGTCGTGTCGTACATCACGTCATAGGCGACATCTTCCGGGAGGCGGGGTTCGATTTCTTTCAGCGCCTTCTTGACCCCGGCGGCCACGGCAATGGCGTTGGCCCCGGGCGATTGGTTAATAAAGATGGCCTCGCCGGGCCGCCCATTATAACGAACGAGGGAGTCGGCCGACTTCGAGCCAAGCTCGGCGCGGGCAATGTCCTTGATGCGGACGACCCCGCCATCCGGGGTCGCGCGGACAATGATGTTGTTGAACTCCTCGACCGTGGTCAGCCGACCCTGTGTGCTGATGTTGAGTTGAAATTCTACCTCGGGGACGAGAGGTGCGGCCCCGACACGGCCGACGGCGGCTTGAGTGTTTTGCGAGTTGATAGCACTGACGACCTCCTCGGGCGTAATGTCGAGGCTTGCCATGCGGTCCAAGTTGAGCCAGATGCGCATCGAATATTCGAGATCGCCCCACTGGCCCGCGTCACCTACACCCGGCACCCGCTTCAAGGTGTCCACTATGTTGATCTTGGCGTAATTCGACAGAAACAGCGCGTCTCGGGTCCCTTTGGGCGAGTAGATTGCAACGACTTGCAACAGCGATGTCGACGCCTTCTTGGTCGTGACGCCGTTGCGTTGAACCTCGGGCGGCAATTGCGCCAGCGCCTGATTGACGCGGTTGGTGACGTTGACCGTGTTGAGGTCAGGGTCACTGCCGACCTGGAAGGTCACATTCAGGGCATAACTGCCGTCGCTGCCGGAAGTCGACTTCATATAGATCATTTTGTCGACGCCGTTGACCTGGGCTTCGATGACCTGGGCGACGCTTTCTTCGACAGCCGCAGCCGACGCGCCGGGATAACTGGCGGTGACCACCACCTGCGGCGGGACGATATCGGGGAACTGGGCGACGGGAAGCGCGCCCAGCGCAAATCACGCCTGCGATCGAGATGACGATGGAGATGACGATCGCCAACCGCGGGCGATGGATGAACAAGGAGGAGATCATCGCGGCATTCGCCCTTGCTCAACCGGCTGGCGATGATGCCGCCTGAGGCGCCACGGTCATGCCCGCCCGGATCCGTTGCTGTCCCTGGACCACGACGCGCTCGCCGGGCTTTACGCCTTCCTCGACGACGGCGAGACCCTCGCGGCCCTTGCCTAGACGCACGCGGCGTTGCTCGACTTTATTGTCTTCGCCAACGACAAACACGTAAGGACCAGTCTGGTCGACGGCGATGGCGGATTGCGGGATCGCCACAACCTCGTCGCCGCCCTTCTCTTCGATGATCACGCGAACCGTCTGGCCGCTGGTGAGAACGTCATCGGGATTGGGGAACATCGCCCGCACCGTCTGGCCGTCGGTGCGCGGATTGACCTGGACGTCGAGAAAATCGATGCGCCCCTTCTCGCTGTAGAGCGAGCCGTTGGCAAGCTTGACGCGGGCCCGCACCTTCCCGGTCACCTCGGCGTCACGGCCTTCGAGCATCTCAAGTTGCGTCACCGAGAAGAGCACCTGCATTGGATTGTCTTCGACGACAGTTGCAAGCACACCCGTATCCGGCCCGACCAAGTTGCCGGGCGAAACGGCGGCTCGTCCGATCCTGCCGCTGATCGGCGTCTTGATTTCGGTGTAGGAAAGCTGGATCTGCGCATCGCGCAGATTCGCCTCGGCCTCCATGACCGCCGCCTTGGCCTGACCCCGTTCGGCCGTTCTTTGGTCGAGCTGAGCGACTGGCGCGTTGCCTTTTTTCGTGAGCTCGGCAGTACGCTGCAACTGTTGATCGGCATTGGCGAGCGTCGCCTGAGAGGCGGCGAGCTGAGCCTTGCGCTGGTCGACTACAGCTTCAAATGGCTCGCGCTCTATCGTGAAGACGATCTGGCCTTCCTTGACGTTGTCGCCTTCTTTGAACAGGCGAGGACCAAGAAAACCCTGCACGCGCGCCCGCAGATCGACTTTTTCGAGCGCCTCGGCACGCCCGACGAACTCCGCCTGCTTTGTCATCGAACGCAACTCGGCAGGCTGCACAAGTACCGCCGGCGGCGGCGCAGGCTGCTGCGCACCCGCGGGGATCGCCATCAGCACCGTAAGCTGCCCGGCGAGAGCAAAAAATGATAGGCGCGATTTCATCCGACCCCACGATCCGGCCCTGTAGGACTGCGAGCCGGGAAGCTACCTTAAGTTTTCGGGGTTCTCAATCCAGCAACGAGACGTTCCCACTCGCCAGATCATAATATCCGGCGGTTATTTTGAGCCGATTTTGCTTTAAGTACTCGGAAAATACGGGCGAAGATTGGCGCAGCAACGCAGCCTGGATCTTTGCATTCGCCTTGATAGCGGCATCGAGATTGGCGCCGGCCTGGTCGACGGCGGGTCGTATGTAAGGATAGAGGCCGCTGATCTGCCCGGGGACCGCCTTCGTCTCGATCGATGCCTTCACTGCGCCGCAATTGACGTGTCCGAGCACCATGATGACCTTTGTGCCGAGGACCGCGACACCGTATTCGAGGCTGGCGATAATCGCCGAGGTGGCGATATTGCCGGCCACGCGCGCTACGAAGACGTGCCCGATGCTCTGATCGAATATCAGTTCGACGGGTACCCGCGAGTCGGCGCAGGAAAGAACGGCTGCAAAGGGCTCCTGTTTTTCTGCGGTCTTGGCCTTCAGAATACTGAGGTCTTCGTCAAACGAATTCATTTTGCCTTCGGCAAACCGCCGGTTGCCGTCGATTAGCTGCTGCAGTGCCATCTCAGGCGTCAGCGAGGCCTGCGCTAACGACGGGCCGCTGGCTGTCAAACCGCCAATTGCTGCCGTTGACAGTCCTGCGGCCGCTTGATGGAAAAACTCGCGTCTTGAGTGCTTCATGTGTAGCCATCTAGCTTGGTTAACGGAGCCTCGCTGAGCACGATTAGCACTCGAGGCGTTAACCAAAAACTAATGCCGCTCACTCGAGGCCAACGAGCCGGGCGCTCTCGAGCCATAGACGGTGGGCGAGATCATTGTTCCGCGCGGCTGCGTCGGGCGCGACCAGGGCTCTGCGTATCACGTAGGCGCCGTGGAAAGGCGTGGGGTCGGGCGCGGTGGAGAGAAACACGGGCGTCTCGGCGCCTTGCTCGGGCCCGATCATGAAAGGCTTCATCAGCCGCCATCCGAGCTCGACCAGCCCGCCGCGCTGGGCGATCGCGGTGGCGACCATGCCGGGATGCAGGCAAGTGGCGACAACCTCGGCAGAATCGAGCCGTGATGCCAGGTCGCGGGTGAAAAGGATATTGCACAGCTTGGAACGGCCATAAGCCTTCCGCATCGTCCAATCACCCGGCCGCGTCAGGTCGCCAATGTCGATCCGCTGGCCGCGATGTGCTTCGGAGGCAACCGTGACGATCCGGGCCGGGGCCGATGCCTTGAGCCGCTCCAGCAGCAAATTCGTCAGCAGGAATGGAGCGAGGTGGTTGACCGCAAAGGTCAGCTCGAAGCCGTCCGCTGAAAGCCGGTATTTCGGGGAAAGAAGGCCGGCATTGTTGACGAGCACGTCGACCCGGTCATGACCTGACAGGATCTCGTCGGCCAGTCGGCGCACGTCGGAGAGCCGGGAGAAATCGGCAAGAGCGGTCGCGACATGTTCGGAACCGGACTTTTCGGCCACGAACCGGCGGGCTGCCTCGGTCCTGGCGCGGTCTCGGCCCGCAATGACCACCCGCATTCCAGCGCGGGCGAGGCCGAGCGCGGTCTAAAGGCCGATACCCGAACTCGCGCCGGTGACGAGCGCGACCCGCCGCTCCGCCTTGTCACCCATCTAGACCGGCGAGACCCTCACCCGCCTCGCTGCGCTCGGCACCCTCTCCCGCATGCGGGAGAGGATGAACCATCGCGCCAGCGATGGTGGGTGAGGGAATCCTCCTGGCACCTTAGACACTGTCGATGCCGAAGGCCCAGCGGCGGGCAATCTGATGGCCGATCGCCAGTGGCGGCGGCAATGTCGGGACACCGGGAATGGGCTCGTCGGAGCGTGAGCGTTCGACCATGGCGCGGACCTCGTCGCGCGCGAACCAGCGAGCTTCGCTCAGTTCCTCGGGATCGATGGTGATTTCCTCGGTCAGAGCCTCGGCGAGACAGCCGATCATCAGAGTCGATGGGAACGGCCAGGGCTGCGAGGCGAGATAGTGGACCCGCCCGACGCGAATGTTCGATTCTTCGAGGACCTCGCGGCGCACCGCCTCCTCCAAGGTCTCGCCGGGTTCCATGAAGCCGGCGAGACACGAAAAGCGTGCACCAGGGCGGCGCAATCCACGTCCGAGGAGACACCGCTCGCCCATGGTCGCGAGCATGATGACGACCGGATCGACACGCGGAAAGTGATGCGCCTTGCAGTTCGGGCAATGCCGCATCCACCCGCCGGACGCGACAACGCTCGGTGTCCCGCATTGCGCACAAAAGCGGTGCCGGGCATGCCAGTCGATCAGCGAGCGCGCCTCGGCGAGAATCGCCGCTTCGCCATTGTCGATGATCGACGCGGCTGCGCGCGCATCCATCAGCACCGTCTCTTCGCCGACCGGCGCCCCTGCGGGCGTCGCATCGAGCGCAAAATAGGCACGCCCGTCGCGAAGGCCGAGCAGGATCAGGGTGGTGCCTTTGTCGATCAAGGAACGCCACGGCTCGACATGCTGCCATCCAAGCGCCGAGGCCGAGGAATGGCGGATTTGCGGCTTGAGGCCGTGCAAGGGCAGTATCCGGGTCGCCGAATTGTCCAGCAGGGATGCGATCCAGCCGGCATCCTGCCGGCGCTGGCTCACGCGATCGAGCGGGTTTCCCGCAAAGCAGTAGATCTCTTCCATTCCGGCAACATATCTCGTTGATGTGGGTGGCCGTCAAACGCGTCGTCTGCATCCGGAACCCGATGCCCCGGCTGCCAGGCGACGAGCAGATCGAGGATATCGCAGCGGCCGGAGGATGATGTTGCTCACAAGCTGTTTTTTCCACTGGATTCGGCTTGCCGCCGCGCTTGGGCTGGCGCTCGTGGCGATGCAAGCTCCTGCGGTAACCCGAGAGTATCAGGCGGCGCTGCTGCAGCTCGTGCGCAGCTCGGGGCAGGAAATCGCCCAGCGCAAGGAGTCCGCCCTGCGCTTTTACGGCACGGTCCCGGGGGAGACGGAGGAGAAATTTCTCGCCCGGCTGCGCTCGGTAGAACCGTCGAACGCGGAAACATTTGCCGCCGCGCTCGATCGCCAACGCAGCTTGCAGGCTTCCTATGAAAGCATCGAAGCCAGCCCCGCCCTGTTGCGCCCGTTCGAGGCGGCCAGGGATGTGCTCGGCGAGGATGGAGCTGTCCGGCGGAAGATCGCCCAGACCGTTCTCGACAGCTTTTCGCCGCAACTCGACCTGTCGCTCGCCGCCGCGGTCTACGGCCTCGCCGGCTTGTTCCTCGGATCGCTAATCGGCGAACTGCTCATCTCCGCGTTTCTCTCGCGGCATCGGGCTGCGGTTTAGGCCGAGTGGCAAATTGGAGGCTGGGCAGAAGTAAACGGGCAGGCTGGCGGTTCATGCAGGGCATCCCGGCCGGCGCCCATTTTCGAATCTCCGATCAAGGCGAATACTTCGGACGCCACCGAAGCGATCCAATGCAATAGGAGTTAAATAGAACAGCATTGATGCAGCCGCGGGTGAGGAGGACAGTTTGAAGAGAGAGATCATCCGCGTGGAGCCCCTCTCCACCTATCTGGAAAAATGGAAAGCACCCACATCCGCCGTGACGCGGCACGGCGACACGGTGTACGTGTCGGGCTTTCCGCCATTCGATCCTGCGACAGGCGAGATCGTCGACGCGCCGATCGAGCGCCAGACCGAGCTGGTGCTCGAACAGATGAAGCTCTGTCTGGAAACGGCGGGTTCATCGCTCGAGAACGTCCTCAAATGCAACGTCTACTGCACTTCGGTCGAGAAGTTCGCAGCCGTCAATGCGATCTATTCCCGGTATTTCCCCAAAGACCCGCCGGCGCGGATCTTCGTCAACGTTCCGGCTTGGCCCGGTCATTTCGACATCGAAATCGACTGCATCGCCGCCGTGTAGCCGAGCGCTGCGGCGGATCGATCAGCAAGGAGTGGCAAGTGTTTTCAGTGATCTTCGAGGTGCATCCAAAGCCGGACCAGTGGGACGCCTATCTCGGCAACGCCAAGATGCTGCGGCCCGAGCTGGAGCGGGTCGACGGCTTTGTTGACAACATTCGTTACAAGAGCCTGACGCGCGAGGGATGGCTTCTCTCTCTGTCCGGTTGGCGTGACGAAAAAGCCGTGGTCCGCTGGCGTACGGCGATGCGGCATCACATGGCGCAGGAGAAGGGACGCTCCGAAATCCTGCTCGACTACCATCTGCGCGTCGGTCAGATCACGCAGGATACCCGTATCCCTGAAGGATACACGCTCGAAGAGCAGAGGCTCGACGAGACCGAAGTCGGGGAAGGAACGACGATAACTCTGATCGATGCCAGGAAGCCTTCGGAATGGGGTGAAGCGTCCAACGCTGTTCACTGTTCCCAATACCTTGGCCTCAACCCCTCTGCCGGCGGGATGGCCGCCTGGGACGTCTTCGATGCGGTTTTGACACCGGGTGATCTGATCCTTCTGATGGTCTGGCGGACGAAGAAGGATGCGCAGGCCTTCGAGGACACGGTGAAGCTGCCGCCCGAAGCAAGGCTCCGGCGGGTTCGCATCGTGCGCGACTATGGCATGTTCGATCGCCGCGAGGCGCCGCAATACTATCCGGATGTAGAGCGCCCAAAAAGCAGCGCATGACGGCGATCACGGCCCCGGGCGCAACGGTACAACCGCCGGATATCGAAACCGAACTGGCGCAGGCCGATCCGGCTTTGGGGCGCGTAATAGCCGCAGCGATCGCGAGGATCGGACAGCAGCGGATCAAGCCCTCGCGCGCGGCGCCGTTCGAGGCTCTGGCACGCGCGGTGATTTATCAAAGCGTTTCGGAGAAGGCCGCTGTCGCGATCTTTGCGCGCCTGAAGGAGACGGTCGGTGGCCCGCTTGCCCCAGCCAAAATTCTGGCAATGCCGCAGGGCTCTATGATGGCGGTCGGCCTCTCCAAATCGAAGGCGAATGCCATCCGCAATTTGGCCGCCTGGTTTGCTGCGAACCCAAAGACGGCAGAAGCGCTGCCGGAGCTGTCGGACGATGATGTTGTCAAAGCCCTGACCGCCGTCGCCGGCATCGGCGCATGGACCGTCAACGTCTTCCTGATCTTCAATCTCGGCCGCCACGACGTTATGCCGGCGAGCGATCTCGGCATTCGTCGCGGGGTGCAGTTGGTCTACGGGCTAGAAGATGTCGCGTCGCCAAAACAAGTGCATGAAAAGGCGCAGTGCTGGCGGCCTTATCGAAGCATTGCCTCGATCTATCTCTGGAACGCAGTGAAGCTAAAGGTAGGTCCAGGCGATCTCAGCTGAGGAAACCGCCATGGTCGTTGTCGATCGTGGCAACCGGGAGGCCTGGCGCCCCCCGGTTCATCTTTAAACGGTACGCGGTTACGCGGCGTGGAGGAGTTCGAGATACTCCTCGTAGACGGCCATGTTCTTGCCGAAGGAGATCGCCGCGGCCTGCGCGCCGCAGACGAGGTGCATCCAGCGCCACGGCTCGCGCGTCGAGTTGTATTCCTCGACAATCGACTGGTGGTGCTTGAAGGCGTGCATCTCGGTGAAATTGTCGTGGCACACGATCTCGGCAAGCCGCGCGATGAGGGCCTGCGGGTCGTAGCCGGCCTTCATGTATTGCGTCGCCAAATTCACCGTCTCCTTGACCTCCGGCACCGCCCGCATCACGCCGAGATTGGTGACCTTGGACCAATCGGTCGGCGGCTGGTTATAGATGCTGTGCTTGATCGCATCCAGCAGCTCCCCCTGGCTCCGTTGGGGCAAGGCTGCAACGGCCGCCATATCGGGCTGCGGGTAGGGCTCCATGCGGCCTGCGGTGGAGCGGATCTCCGGGCCCGACTGCCAGGTCAGCAGCAGCATCAGCTTGTTCTTGAGGCTGATCCCGTCGAGCCGCAACAGGTAGCGCCGCAGATTGATGCTGGTATGCAGGTGCACATCCATCGGGTTGCCGCCGAGGGAGCGCAGGAACAGGCCGGCCGCCCCGATCGACAGCGCCTCACCAGCACCCTCCAGCGAAATCCCGCCGGCCAGGGCCTTTGCCATCAGCACCGGGATATCGGCGAAGACATCGACCGCTGAAATCGCCTCGCCGAGCGCACCGATCGCAGCCGTTTCATCATCGCCGCTGCGCTGGCGGTAGATGCGCTGCAATAGCCCGTGCTCCTCGATCAGCCCCTCGATCTGCGGCAATGGCGAGGGCATCGGATTGTTCGGGGCAACCGGCGAACGGGTCACAAAGCGTACGACCGGCCGCATCACGGTCGTGAAAAACTCATCGTCGAGAACGCCGGTCTCGAACGCGCGCCAGACCGTGCCAGGGAACATGAAATAGTGGTCATCGTGGAAATTCTTCGGAATCGCCACGCTCAGCAGCAGATCGAAAGCCTCGATGCGGGGCGCGTTCTTCCAGAGCCATTGGTAAAGGTGGTCCGCCTTGTTCCATTCGCCGCGACCCACCGCCATCAGGAACGCGGCCTTGGTCGCCTCGACCCCCCCGGCATCCTCCGGCTCGAATTGAAATAGGCTGTACGGACCCATCGCCGGGTGGTTGATGTGCTTGTTGGTCAGCGCCACGTGCTGCAGCACCGGGAGAAATCGATTCTCGCCCTCGAGTCGCTCGACCGTCTTCGAGATCGCGTAGAGGCCCGCCAACGGGTGCAGCGGCCCGCCGTGATGGCCTGGCGGCATTTCGGTCGAGCGGGTCACGGCGAGAGCCGAGGCCGTCAGCATGGTTTGCGTGGGTACCCCCGCACGCAGCTTGTCCAGGGTGCGGTCGAGGATCTCGGCCGGGGGTGTATCCTCGATAAACTGCACCAACGGTTCGATAGCGTCGGAATACTGGACACGTTGCGGCGTCGGCATGGTGAGTTTCTCCGTGAGTTGCGGTTATTGCTGGACGGCGGGTTTCACTCTTCTAATGAACGGATTAGGAACGAAGCCTCTGTTCTGCCGGCGCTACCTTTCTGTTTGAAGGAAAGGCGATGGGCCTTGAGAATGGGCCGCCATCGTCCCTCAAGCGCCATCTCGATCGTACCGAAATGGTTGTCGCCGTCTATCATAAGATCAGCATATTGAACCAATCGTCGAGGTCAATCGGCTTGAGGGCTCTGGCGGCATCCCAGGGATGCTTTTTTCGTGCTGCTGCCCCGCGCACGTTGCAGCCGGATGGGCCTCATCCCATCGAAACATGAGGCCGAAATTTCGCAGTCTTCGGTAGGTTGGCGCCGTCCTATTGCGCCCGGCTCGGCGCAACCATCGCCGTTCTCTCGCGACCGGCAGACAAGCGTAATAGTGACGGCCGGGAAGCTCGGCCAACAATCGGAGAAGTCGATGGGAAATAGGGTTTTCGCGGCGGCAATAGGGATTTTAACCGGCATAGGCAGCTTTGCCGTCAACGCCGACCAGACGGCGGTTGTCCCTCCCCAGGGTTCCACGCTGCTGCTCGAGGTCGAGGCGGACGGTGTTCAGATCTATGACTGCGAAAGTAAAGCAGCCGCTTCGGAATGGTCGTTCAAGGGGCCGGAGGCAAATCTATTCGATAAGTCAGGCCGGCAGGTCGGCACCCATTTCGCCGGGCCAACCTGGAAGATGGATGACGGTTCCGCGATCATCGGCGAGGTCATCGCCAAGGCCGATGCCCCGGTTCCGGGCGCGATTCAATGGCTCCTGCTGCGCGCCAAGAGCCATGAGGGATCGGGCATCCTCTCCAAGGCGGATTTTATCCGCCGCACGGATACCAAAGGCGGGGTAGCGCCTAAGACGGGCTGTGACGCAAGGGGTGCCTCGCCTCAGGCGCGGATGCGCTATTCGGCAATCTATCAGTTCTACAGCGCGGCAAGCGGCAAATGAGGGATGAAAACCTGCCGGTCTTCCAGTTTTGCTTTATACCGCTGAATTAGACAATCTGAATTGGACAATAAGGGCCGACAGAGCGAGAGGAATGGTGATGAGCGCCAAAGAGCGTATTGCCGAATTTCATGACGAGTTGACAAATTGGCGTCGCGACATTCATGCCCACCCGGAACTGGGATTCGAGGAGCAGCGGACCTCGGATCTCGTCGCCCAAAAGCTCGCGCAGTTCGGCTATGAGGTGTTTCGCGGCATCGGGCGGACCGGCGTTGTCGGGCGGCTGCGTGTCGGCAGCTCGCCGCGCTCGATTGGTCTGCGGGCCGATATGGATGCGCTGCCGATCGAGGAGGCGACCAACCTCACCTATCGCTCCCGCCATGAGGGCCGGATGCATGCCTGCGGCCATGACGGACATACGACGATGCTGCTTGGCGCCGCCCGCTATCTCGCCGAGACGCGCAATTTCGACGGCACCATCAACCTGATCTTCCAGCCGGCCGAAGAAGGGCTCGGCGGCGGCGAGGCGATGGTCAAGGACGGGCTCTTCGACCGTTTCCCGTGTGATGCGATCTTTGGCATGCACAATCGGCCGGGGCTCGCGATCGGCAAGTTTCAGATCCGCACCGGGCCGATGATGGCGGGCGGCGCCTATTTCGACATCACCGTCGCTGGCTGCGGCGCGCACGGGGCCCGACCGGAAGCAGGGATCGACCCCGTCATCGTCGCGAGCCACATCACGACGGCCTTGCAGACGATCGTGTCCCGCAATGTCCGGCCGATCGACACCGCCGTGCTCAGCGTCACGCAAATCCACGCAGGCGACGCCTACAATGTCATCCCGGAGCGCGCTTTCATCCGCGGCACCGCGCGCGCCTTCGAACCGCGCATATTGGGCTTGATCGAGCAAAATATGGGGCGCCTCGCCTCGGGCGTGGCGAGCGGCTTTGGCGCGACAGCCGAAGTCGATTTCCGCACCCTCTTTCCGCCCCTCGTCAATGATGCCGCGGAGGCCGAATTCATCGCCGACACTGCAGCCGAGCTCGTCGGTACCGAGAACGTCAACCGCAACGGCAATCTCGTGATGGCCTCGGAGGACTTCTCGTTCATGCTGGACCGCCGGCCCGGGGCCTATATCCAGATCGGCAATGGCGACAGTTTGGGGGGCTGCGAGGTCCACAACCCGGGATACGATTTCAACGATGATGCATTGCCGTTCGGCGCCAGCCTGTTCGCCAGGCTCGCTGAGCGGAAACTGGCGCCGGGTTGAGCCGCGGTGGGAGGCCCTAGTGGTCGAAATCAGAGGGGCTCGAGCTCTGATATCTGCTAGCCCCTCGCCCGCATTGCGGGAGAGGGTGCCGAGCGCAGCGAGGCGGGTGAGGGCATCTCGGTATCAAGTGTTAGGTTCGCACCGCTAGGCTGGGGCGGGTATGGCGCGTTGGTTGTACATAATCTTGCGCATCTGCGCCCGCTCGGCTTCGCTCAAAGTCGCGGGGTCGACGCGCAGATTGTTGCCGGTCTCCATGCCGCGCTTGACCGCGGGCCGGTTACCGACCTCCTCGAACCAGCGCTTGAAATATTTGAACTCGTTGATGTCCTGCCCCTGGGCCTCGGCGTTGACGGTCCACGGGTAGGAGATCATGTCGGCGATCGTGTACTCGTCGCCGGCGAGATAGCGCCGGTCGTAGAGGCGGTTGTTCATGACGCCGTAGAGTCGGTTCGCCTCGTCGGTGAAGCGGCGGATCCCGTAGGTCAGGTCGCCGGCATCGGGGCCGGCACGTCGGAAGTGCCCGCACTCGCCGAGCTTCGGGCCCTGATTGGCCATCTGCCAGATGACCCATTGCGTGACTTCGTATTTCCCACGTTGGTCCTGTGGGGAAAAGCGGCCTTCCTTTTCCGCAAGATACATCATGATCGCGCCGGATTCGAAAATGCTGATCGGCGCGCCGCCGCCCTTGGGGTTGTGGTCCACCAGCACCGGCATCCGATGGTTGGGGTTGATCTTCAAGAATTCGGGCTTGAACTGATCGCCGCGCCCGATATTGCACGGCACCAGATTGTAATCGAGGCCCAGCTCCTCGAGCAGAATTGTGACCTTCTTGCCGTTGGGCGTCGGCCAAAAATGCAGATCGAGCATCGCGATGTCCCTCCTTGCAGTCGTGTGAGCCGCCGAGCCGACGATAAACGCACCACGACGGACTGTCACTCGCGCCGGAATGTCACCACCAGGACGTCGCGATAGGCCGGCGCCGCGGGGTCGAGCGGCACGACCGGGGTCACGCCGTGATAGACCCGGCTGTCATCGACGAGGGCCGAGTCGAGGGGCGCGGTCAGGGTAAAGCTGCCGAGCGGGCGCTTCACCAGGTCATAGATCGTGGTTTCGCCGCTCTCGACATTCTCGCGGCGCACCATCAGCACCAGCACCCAGTCGACGCCGTCACGGTGCATTCCCTCCGGGGTCGGGCGGCCTTCCTCGCCAAGCCGCGCCTCGATCCGGAACTGGTGAATCTCGACATGCCACGCCCGCGGCCGCAATTCGGCCGGGGTCAGCTGGTCGAACAGGCTTTGACTGGTGTGCAGGATGGCGCCGAGCGCCGGATGGTGTGCGATCGCCTCGGACACAGGCTCGAACCAGCGCTCTACCCCGCCGTTAAGCTCGTTATAGTCCCGGCTCTGATAATGCGGCTGGTGCGGCTTGCGGGTGATGCCGTCCGCTGTGGCGCGGAAGGCGGCAAAGCGGCGGCGGCGGTAGCGCCCGCCATCTGCCATATAGGTGTCGACGCCGAGATCCTCCCAACTCGCGGCAAAGGATGCCCAATCGCGCAAGCCGCGTTTCTCCAGAATCGCGCCCATCTCCGGCGCCCGGACGAACGCAAAGCCGTCGCACCCGATTTTGTCGGCGATCGCCGCGAGCAGTTCGGTCATCGGCATCTCCTTCCGCATTATCCGAATAATGTGGTCGCGCCAGCGAGAAATGCATCTCGCGCCCGGTTTTGCCCGGCAACAGTAATCCGCTCTTAACCACAGGCGGTTAGATCAGTTGCTTATTGTTAACCTTAGTCGGATGGATGGTGATGCGGAAGATGCGCCGTGATCGTCACAATGCAAAATTTGCGGCCGTCGTCACCCTGACGATCAGCGCCCTCATCGCCGCCACCGCGCCGGGACACGCCGCCTGCGGCCCGGATGCCGGCGAAGTCGATGTCGGCTGCTACAATAACGATCTGCCCGCAGCCCTAGCCGTCGCGCTCTCATCCGACCAGCCGCTGTTGCTGTCGAGCGGCACCTATACGCTCAAGAAAACCCTGGTAATCGACTATGCATCCCGCGCCGGTTCGGGGTTTCGCCTTATTTCGCGAGGCGCCAGGATCGACGGCACTGCAATTCGCAAAGGGCCTGTTCTCGCGATCGTCTGCTCGGGTGGCGCGACGGCGAACCCCAAAGACTGCTTTTACTTTCACGAGGAGGGGAGCCTCTTCGTCAATGCCGATACCCCGGATTATGCGGTCCGGTTCGGGTTTGACGATTTCTCGGACGCGCACAACTCGGCAAAGATCGATCATCTGATCATCAACAACCGGAACCAGGCGGCGAGCGCGAGCGGCATGCGGCTCAACTATGTGCTCAATTCGGAGCTTTTCGTTGTTGCCGATTCTGCCGGCGGCGGGGCGGGGCTCGAGCTCGATCAGGTCCAGTTCTCGAAAATCAGCGGCGCCGCCTCGGCCGCCGCCGGGACAGCGATGTTGATCCGCGGCGGCTACACGATGTCCAACACGATCCAGGCGATCGACCTCGAAGTCGCAAAGCAGTGCCTGGCGATCACCTCCGCCTTCGCCAATCACAACACCTTTGTCTCACCCTATTTCACCTGCCCTATCGCCGTCGCCGCGGTCGCCGGCGCCTCCAATCTGCTGCTGAACCCGCTCTACGCAGGGACGACCGCCCCGACACCGGGATCGCAAACCGGCATCATCAGCTTGCCCTGAGAGTTTGTGAATGAACCGGAATGGGCTGGACGAACGCGGTGCGTCCTTCGAGGCGGCCGCTTCGCGGCCCCCGCGGGATGCTGAGGAGCGCCCAACGGGCGCGTCTCGAAGCATGCACGACCGCGGTGCGCTGATTCCTGACGCTGGTCGAAGTAGGTTGCCGCTGACAAGTTCGACACACATAGCGGACCTTCGACGCGATGAGCACATCGTCAGCGATGTGCCAGAAGCGGAACTGACGGGCCTTTGCAATCTGCACCGGTTGAGGTGCGTGATTGCGGCAATGGCGGCGCGAAGTTCACCCGGCGGCGTGCTGCAAGACCGCCGAGGTTGCAAGGCAGGGACTGGCGCTCAGCGGCGTCTCATTCCCTGTCGGCTGTTCCGCGGCGTCCAGATTCCCTGCCGGCTGCGGCCTCACGCGGAACCAGATGGCGTAGAGCGCCGGTAGGAAGACCAGAATCAGAACGGTGCCGACGGCCGTACCGCCGATCAGCGTATAGGCCATCGAGCCCCAGAACACCGACTGCGTAAGGGGAATGAAGGCTAGCACGGCGGCGAGCGCTGTCAGGATGACGGGCCGGGTTCGCTGCACTGTTGCCTCCACCACCGCGTGGTAGGCATCCAGACCTTGCTGCTGATTGGTATGGATCTGCCCGATCAGGATCAGCGTGTTGCGCATGATGATGCCGGCAAGGCCGATCAGCCCCAAGATGGCGTTAAAGCCGAAGGGCTGATGGAACAGGAGCAGCGTGGGAACGGCGCCGATGAGGCCGAGCGGCGCGGTCAATATCACCATGCTGGTCGCTGAGAAGGAGCGGACCTGCAACATGATGATCGTCAGCATCAGCGCCACCATGACCGGGAAGACGGCGGCGAGCGCCACGTTGGCCTTGGCCGATTCTTCGATCGAACCGGCC
>JBJMQW010000146.1:0-3110 GCA_045802495.1 Allostellaceae bacterium
CCGTATGGGATGTGTAGGGTGCTGGTCCCGGCGCTCGGTGCACGGCTGACCCGGAACGGCATCGAGGCTGCAGGTCGGCCCTGGCCGAGGGAGCGCGAAGCAGTCAGGAGGGGATCGGAGGCTAGCGGCTGGTCTCTCAGATCTCGACCTCCAGCCCGACCTCAACGACCTGTGCGGGCGGCACGCCGAAATAGGCCGCCGGGAGATTGGCGTTGAGGTGCATCGCTGCAAACAGCCGCTTACGCCAAACCGCCATCCCCGGCACTTTGCCGCTGGTGACCACCATCACGCGGCGAAAATAATAGGTGATCTGCTCGGGGTCGATGCCGGAGAGCGTGGGGTCGCGACAGGCGAGCCTCAGCCCCTCCATGACCGAGGGGTGTTCCATGAATCCGAAAAGGAGAGTAACCCGTGTAATGCCGGCGCCGACCGGCATCAGCTTTACGCGCTCGGCCGGATCGACGCGCGGCGCATCCGTGCTAACGGTCGAGACCAGCAATATACGCTCGTGCAGCACGCGGTTGTGCCGTAGATGGTGCGTTAGGGCGAGTGGGATGCCCGAGCCCGATGCGGTGAAGATCGCGGCGGCTCCCGGCAGGCGGATCGGCGGGTTCTCGAGCACCCACGCGATAAACTCGTCTTCCCGCTGCCGCAGCCTCGAGCGCTCCTGCTCGAGCAGTGCATAGCCGGTTCGCCAGGTCAGCATTAGGAAGGCAATGGTTCCCGCCAATAAGAGCGGGAACCAGCCGCCGTCGATCAGCTTTGTTGCATTGGCGGAAATGAAAGTCAGCTCGACGACCAGGAACACACCGTTGACCGCCGCGACGAGGAGCGGGTTGTAGCCCCACTGCAGCGCGACAAGAGCAGCGAGCACGGTTTCTAGCGCCATCAGCATCGAGACGGCGATACCGTAGGCACCGCCGAGGGCGTCGGATGAGCCGAAGCCGATCACCGCTCCGAGCGTGCCGGCAGCAAGGAGCCAGTTCACCACTGGCATGTAAATCTGACCTTTTTCGTGACTGGCGGTGTGGAGCACCCGCATCCGGGGCAGAAATCCCAACTGGATGGCTTGCTGGGTCAGCGAGTAAGCGCCTGAAATGATGGCTTGCGAGGCGATGATCGTGGCCGTCGTCGCAAAAGCGACCATCGGATAATGCAACCATCCCGGCGCGAGCAGATAAAAAGGGTTCTCGATCGCCTGGGGGTCGGAAAGAAGCAGCGCGCCTTGGCCGAAGTAATTCAGCACGAGTGCCGGCAAGATCACGCCAAACCAGCCGAGCCGGATGGGCAGGCGTCCGAAATGCCCCATATCCGTATACATCGCCTCGCCTCCGGTGACAGCGAGGAAGACCGCGCCGAGCACCGCGAAAGCAATGGCCGGCGGCGCATGAACCAAATAGATCAAAGCGCGGTGCGGACTGATTGCCTCGAGAATCGCCGGTTCCGTAACGATCCAGCGCAGGCCGAGGATGCCGATTGCAAGAAACCACAGCAGCATCAGCGGCCCGAAGATGTTGCCGATGAACGCGGTGCCCTTGCGCTGGACCAGGAACAGGCCAACTAGGATCATGATGCTGAGCGGAACAACCATAGGGGCGAGCTGGGGCGCATCGACTTTGAGGCCCTCCACCGCGCTCAGAACCGAGATGGCGGGGGTGATTACCCCATCGCCGTAGAGAAGTGCGGCTCCAGCCAAACCGATGACGAGAAGCGCGGCGCGCCAGGTGCCTTGTGGGGCATGCCGCACGTCAAGCAGCGCGAGGAGCGCAATCATCCCACCCTCGCCGCGATTGTCGGCACGCAGCATCAGGATTGCGTACTTGAGAGAGATGATTACGATCAAAGTCCACAGGATCAGCGAGGCAATGCCCAGTATAGTGCCGGGGGAGAGTGTCCCACCGGCAGCGGCAGCCTGCTTGAACGCATAGAGCGGGCTCGTGCCGATATCGCCATAGACGATGCCGAGCGCCGAGAGGGCGGCGCCGGCGGCCCACGGCTTGGCCTCCTGCCGGGGCAGCGTCGATGCTCGAAGAGTGGTTTCCATCCCTGCTCCTCACAACAGCTCTCCCGAGTGTGAGCCAAAACGCCAGGGAACAAAACGATCCAGGGTGGGCGAGCTCCAGCCGGGAACCGTCCCTACCCAAGGTGCGCCTGTGTTAACGATACGGCCTCGGGAGGAGCACACGGAACGCGCGATCGAGCAGCGGAGATGCGCAAAGTGTACTGGGCGCATCCTGCCCTTCACTGGCCGCTGTATTTCATGTGCGAGTGTCCCGATGTCGCAGCGCTAATTGGCGGCGGGTTTCTCGTGCCGGCGCGCATTTATGCGCCGACGCGCCCGGATCTGGAGGGCGTGCGCATCGAGCGCGGTGATTACGTCGAATCCCAACTGGCCGAGCGGATGGATAAGCCGCAGCTCGTCGGTGACATTGTTGCGCATTGGCATCGCCTTCCGAACGGCGCTGCACCGTCGTCTTTGCAACCGGTGTCGCGCATTCGGCGCATTTGAGAGACGAATTCCGACATAGCGGCGTCCTAGCCGAGCACATCGACGGCTCAACGCCGATCGAAGAGCGAGACGAGATCCTTTCCCGGTTGGCCGCCGGTAGGGTCGAGGTCGTCACCAATGCGATGGTGTTAACCGAGGGTTTTGATTGCCCCGACATCGGTTGCCTCGTGCTGGCGAGGCCGACTAGAAGCCTCGGGCTCTTTCGGCAAATGATCGGCCGGGGATTGCGGCCCGCGCCCGGCAAAGTCGATTGTCTGATCCTTGACCATGCCGGCGCTGTATTTCAGCACGGCTTTCCAGACGATCCGATCACTTGGATGCTGTCCGAGGATAGGCGCGCCACCAGCAAGGTACACGCCGGACGCGGCGTTCTCGGAGCACCAAAGCTTACGGATTGCCCCGAGTGCCACGCCGTCAGGTTCGAAGGGCAACCCTGCCCCGTATGTGGCTGGCGTCCGAGGCCGAAACCGGCGGTGGTCGAGGTCATTGACGGCGATCTCGGTCGCGTGAAGCGGGATCGCAGCGTCCGGTTGGCGAAAATCGATCAGCAAAGCTTTTATCGACAGCTCTTGTGGATCGCGGAGACGAGCGGCCATAAGCC
>JBJMQW010000147.1:0-13888 GCA_045802495.1 Allostellaceae bacterium
AATAAAATGATCCGGCTTTCCCCAGAACTTCCGGTGCCGGTGCAGCAGCCACGGGACCACCATGACCAGGGATCCCGTCGGCACGGGGCGGCCCCGGATGGTCTCGTCGCGTACCGCTTGTCGGGCGAGGAGCGGAACCGGAGGGTAGAGCCGGATCGTCTCTTCGAAAACCGCCCGGGTATAGGTAAGGCTGGGAACATCCTCGAGGGTGGGCAGCCGGCCGCCGAGCACTTGTGCGAGCTCGGCGTGCAGCCGCTCTTCGACCGCCGGCGCCTGCGACAGCAGATACCAGCTCCAGGCCAGCGAGTTTGCCGTCGTCTCGTGGCCCGCCATGAAGATCACCGCGGCCTCGTTTCGCAAGGCCGCGTCGTCGAGCCGATCGCCAGTCTCCGGGTCTTGCGCCTCGAGCAGAAGTCTGATCATCGACGGCTCGCCGTGTGACAACCGTCTCCGGCAATCGCGAATGACCTGATCGAGCACCTGATGAATGCGTTTGGCTGCTCTGTGGATCGCCGGCGAATGAAATCGCGGAAGCCAGTCGGGCAAACCGATGAAATAGGCCAGATCCAATTGGCCGACCACGCGCTGGTATTGGCTAAAGGCGCTGACTATTTGCGCTGCGTGACTGGCGCCGAGCTGCCGACCGAACACCGTCCGGCAGATGATCTCCGCCGTCAGCGTCGCCATCTCGGTCAGCGCGTTGATTGGCGCACCCCGAGCGGCGCCCGCCCAGCGATCGGCGGTCTCGGCCGCCGCCTGCACCATCAGTGGCGCGAACAGAGGCAGGTGCGAGACGTGCACGATCGGTGCAACGATCCGCCGGCGCCGCCGCCAGGTTTCGCCGTCGCTGACGAACAAGCCGTCGCCGAGGAGCGGCGCCAGCCCATGCCGCATCTGCGGGCTCTTACGTTCGAAGCTGTCATGGCGCTCGACGAGGGCCGACGCGACAGTCTCCGGGCTGTTGCAGACGAACAGCTGGCGCCACAGCACTCGACTCGAAAACACCTCCCACTCGAAGCACCGCTCCTCCCAGATCGCGAGGAAGTTTCGCCGCGCCAGGCGTAGCGCTGCCAGCGCTGAGAGAGGCTCTTTCGGCCGATAAGGATAGGGTGGAACGAAGTCGTGCATCGTCGTGCTCGCGGGCACGCCGCGCGACGCCTTTTTAGCGCACCGAGCTCGCCGCTGCCACCGATGTTCGAGCCCCGACCGGTTTTGCGGAGGGGCTGGCGATGTCGCCACGCGCCGACTTGGCATTGGCGGCTTCCAGCCGGTCGATTGCAGCATCGACCGCGAGGCCCAGCCCCGCCTCATTGAAGAATGAACCGGGAAGCAGGCAACGGCTGGCAAGCACCCTCCGGAAATCGTCAAACAAGACCATGTCGGGCGGCGTATGGGCTTCCCAGAACTCGTCGAGCTTGCCCTGAAAAGTCAGGCCGGCGATGTCGTAAACTGCTTTGCCGAGCACAATGACCGGCAACCCGCAGGCGAGCGCCAGGGCGCCCACCGTGCTGTTGACGGTGACGACGGCTGGCTTAAGGGCAAGCAGCTTGCCAAGATCGCCCCCGTCGAGAATGACGAGGCGGTCGGCAATCCCGAGATCGACCGCCACATGTCGGGTTATTGCCGCCCAATCTATCAGCCCGCTGTCGAAGGGATGAAGTTTGACAATCAACCGCGCCGCCGCGGGCGCATGCTCGGAAAAGGAGGTGAGAACGTGCTCGATCGCCAAGTGCATCGCGCGAAAAGGCGAGTGCACCCGCACCTGGTAATCGCAATCGAGCTGTAGAGGGAACAGAAACAACGGCCCGGCTTCCTCGGCAAGGGCATCGATCGCCAGCGCCGCCTGCCGTTCGGCTCGGCGTTTCAACGCCAGCCGGCGAATCCAGCCGGCATATTCAATCAATTGGTGATAGGGACGGTGTGTCGCGTAATGCGGAAAGCGCCACCTTCCTGCGATCGAGCCCGTCGTATAGAGCACATCCTCGATCGCCCGCCGGCGAAAGCTGCCCGGCACTGCGGGCGGGTCGCACCAGGGAGGCAGCGCGCGGGCCTGCTCGCGATAATAGGCTGGATCTTGCGGCAGCGCAGAATGGCCGTTGACCCCGTCTTCTTCGAAGGTAATCCAGTCCGGGCGCAGATACCCTTCTTCGACCACATATATGCGCACCTGCCGAAGCTTGGCGACGCGGATCGCCGCGCGATGAAGCGGCCGGCAGTCTCCGAACAGAATCAGGTCGGTGATTGCCTTCTCGTCCACCAGCCGGCCGAAAAACTCCGGCCATTCCTCGGGCCGGCCGCAAAAATCGACGGCTCCCGGAAGCCGCCAAAAAGCTCGGTCCCCGCCGTTGAAATTGACCCGATGCACTGCGTGGCCGTGCGTCGCGAGTGCCTTGCCGAGGCGCTCGAAAAATCGCGTCGCCATACCCTGCAAGAAGAGAAAGCGACGACCCGCACGAGCGGCTCTCGTCATCGCCCACCCCGCGTTCTTCGCCGGTTCTGCCGAATTGCCAGCTCTGGACACCAGATTCCCAAACCGAACCGCGTCTGTCTCCGGGGCGAGTGCTCAGGTGGAATAAATCTTGACCTGGTTAATCTCGGCCGGTTGTCTCTCCCTGTCCACGCTTTTTTGCGCGGCAACAAAAGCACGGTCCCGACACGAGAATTGAATTAGATCATTCCCGATCAGCGAGAATCGTGATCGCGTCGGCATTGTCGCCTGGGTGATTATGCAGCGCAGCCCTTCCCGAGAAATGCCAGCGGCAATACATGTCCGCTATCTATAATTGTGTGAAATATGACGATCCGCTGCATCTGCAGCGGATCTGCAGCGAGATCTCTTCTTCAGGTTGAAATCCTCGGGTGAGGCGTGATCGTATCCCGGGCTCTATGCCGGTTGGGCCTGACGGGCTTCGAGCGCCTGCAGGCGTTGGTCAAAATCACTGGTTTCGATGGTTTGGACAAAAGTCGTGACCATCCTGGCGATGGCTTGCGCTTCGCCCGGCGTTATGAGGCCGTCGGCGAGCGCCTCGGTGACCGCCCCCATCGCCTGCGCAATATCGGACGCGTCTTTGATCGGCGGCAGTGCAAACCTGACCGCGCGATCCCTGGGCAGGATCCGCTCGAGGCACAGCCGCAGTGCAGTCGGGTCGCCCGCGAGGGCCGCCTCGACGGCCTTGCGCGTCAGCGCCTCGGCTTCACTGGCGAGCAATTCTAGGGCAGCAATCGTCGATTTGTTGCGAGAGCCGAACCGCCGGCCGGCAGGATTCCCCGAATGCCCCCTCGGAAACGGCCGTCCGCGCACCTGCCCCGGCAGTTTCTCCGTCGCTTCATCGACCATTCGCACCTCTCTTCGTTTCGCTGATGGCGTCAGCAGGCTCGTGTTCGGCCATTATCATTATATGCTAATTTGGCAATTTTATGGGTGCTCAATTTGGCAACGGATGTTCCACTTTCAAGCAAGGGCGCGGGTTACGCCCGCCTCCCTCCTGGGCTTTGACATCCCTGGGCAAGATCTGCCGTGCGGTAGCCTTGGCAACGGGTTAAGTTAAGTTAGGCCACGACGCATCAGGCGACGTACGTTTTCGCTTCGAGGCAACGCGCGAGGGACATATGTCGATTTTGCAAGATAAGGTCGTGTTGGTGACCGGCGCCGGGGCGGGGATCGGGCGCGCCACCGCGCTTGCGATGGCCGAAGCCGGCGCCAACGTCGCGGCGGCTGACCTCGACCCCGCGGCGGCGCAGCGCACGGCCGGCCAGGCGGCCGGCAATGCGCGGCGGGCAATCGCCATCGAGGCGGATTGCGGTGACATCGCGAGCATCGACGCGATGATCGTGCGCATCGTCGCCGAGCTGGGTCGGCTCGACGTCATCGTCAACAATGCCGGCGTCACTCGTTATGCGCAAATCATGGACCTGACCGAGGCGGATTGGGACCGCATCCACCGGGTCAACGCCAAAGGCGTTTTCTTCTGCCTACAGCGAGCCGCCCGCGAGATGATCCGGCAAAATCAAATCGACGGGAGCGGCGGCCGCATCATCAATATCGCCTCGATTTCCGGACGCGGCTATCCCGGAGCTTCGAACGCCGCTTACGCCGCCAGCAAGGGCGCGGTCATCTCATTGACGTGGATGGCCGCCCAGCAGCTCGGCCGCCACAACATCAACGTCAATGCGATCTGCCCGGGGGTAACGCGCACCGAGCTGGGGGCGCGCAACGCCGTGGCCCGCGCCGCAGAGCGCGGCATTTCGGTCGAGGAGCTGCAGGCCGAAGCCGAGGCGCGGATTCCAATCGGCCGCGCCAATCAGCCGGAAGACATCGCCGCGATGGCGGTCTTCCTCGCCTCGCCCGCCGCCCGCAACATCACCGGCCAGGCCTACAATGTCGATGGCGGGCTGGTCCCGAGCTGACAGTCCGCCCGTCGTGCCCGGACGTGGTCGCCACCCCGCGGAAGCAGGGTCCACGGAGGGGTGGTCGTGACCTGCCACTCTGGATTCCCGCTTTCGCGGGAATGACGAATTTAGATGCCGTGATGCGCTCGGCAATTCCGGCGCTGCCACGTCTGCTGAGCGGGCGGCTTCCGTTCTTCTATGGCTGGATCATCCTCGGCTGCCTGTGCTGCGCCGGCTTCGCGCGGCAGGGACCGGCCGTGGCGACGTTGTCGATCTTCGTCGAGCCGCTGACCCGCGAGTTCGGCTGGTCGCGTACGGCATTGTCTGGGGCGGTCTCTCTCGGGGGCGTTCTGGCGGCGTTGTCCGCACCGCTGATCGGTCCGCTGCTCGACCGGCACGGGTCCCGCGTTGCGCTCTGCCTTGCGGTGCTGGTAACCGGCGCGGCGATGATGCTGCTGTCCCTGACCCAGTCGTTGCTGGTCTTTTACCTGTTGTTTTGTGTCGCCCGGATGAACTGGGCAGGGCCGTTCGAGCTCGGCATCTATGGCGCGTTGAACAACTGGTTCGTGGCCCGCCGGCCATTTGCCACATCGGTCGCCACGGTTGCGCAGATGGTGGGTCTCGTCGCGATGCCGCTGGTCGCCCAGCTGGCTATGCGGCAGAGCGGTTGGCGCTTCGGCTGGCTGGCCATCGGAGCGACGACATTGCTGATCGGCTTCCTGCCGGTGTGGCTATTTATGGTGCGCCGGCCGGAAGACCTTGGGTTGGTGCCCGATCGGCGGTCCAGCGGCGGCTCCAGTGATCACGACGCGTTCCGGGACGAGCCGACTTTCTCGCGAAGAGCAGCCATTCGCACCGTCGCCTTCTGGTTACTGTTGCTCTATACCGTTCTGGTCTATCCGGTTCAGGCGGGGGTTAGCCTCCACCAGGCGGCGCATCTGACCGAACGAGGCATCGAGCCGACCACAGCCGCGGTAATCGTCAGCACCTTCTCGCTGATGTCGGCTATCGCGAGCATTGCCTGCGGGGTCCTTCCCCGATCGCTGCCGATACGCTTCCCTTTGGCGCTGATTGGCCTGCTTTTGGCCGCGAGCACGCTTCTGATGACCAGGATTTCCTCCGCGGGGGACGGGTATTTCGCCGCCGCCCTGTTCGGGTTGGGCATCGGCGGCGTCTTGACACTAATGCCGATCGCTTGGGCGGATTATTTTGGCCGGGCCCATTTCGCCGCGATCCGCAGTGTCGCGCTGTCTGCCCAAGTGCTCGCCCAGGCCGCCGGTCCGCTGGTTTCGGGCGCGCTGCACGATTGGACCGGCAGTTATGAGCGCTCCCTGCACTGCTTTGCAGCCTTGTCCTTCCTTAGCATTCTCGTGGCGCTGACGGCGCGCCGGCCGCGGGTCCCGACAATCTAGGGTTGGGCATGCGAGCGCGCATCCGTTGCAAGGGCGATCGGATGCGCTATGTTGCGTTCCTCAGCGTCGGGAGGCGTCTACGGTGATCACCAAAATGATCCTGACTGGTGACGTGAACCTGATGAACGTCACGGATCCGGTGGCGCCTCTCTCGATCGTCGGCAGCGAATTCCGGGAGACGGACATCGTCTTTTCCAATCTCGAATGTTGTCTTTACCGGGCGCCCGACGGGCATTCGATCGAGCAAGAGGGGTTCTATGCCGACCCGGTAGTAGGTGGCGGGGTGTTGCGATCCGCCGGCATTCACGCCGTCGGGGTCGCCAACAACGTCAACTATGGCGAGGCGGCGATCACTGCCTCGCTTGCCCGCCTCGACGAAATCGGCATAGCGCATACCGGCGCCGGCGCGAGTCGGGCGGCAGCGCGGGCTCCAATCATTCTCGAGCGAAACGGGGTGCGCTTCGCGTTCCTCCAGCGCAGTTCAGTCTACTGGCCAACCAACCACGAGGCTGGTGAGAATGCAGCGGGCATCGCGGTAATCCGTGGCCACACGGCATATCACGTCCCGATGCACGGCGCCCGCCCGCCGGCAAACAGGCCGGGGATTCCGCCCGAGATCGTGACCTGGGCGGATCCCGCCCATCTGCGGTGGCTCGAGGAAGACATCGCGGATCTGCGCAGTCGAGCGGAGGTGATCGTCGCCTCGTTCCATTGGGGACTGCACCAGGACGTGCTCCATTACATGACCGAGATCGCACATTGCGCGATAGACGCTGGCGCCAGCCTCGTCATCGGCCACGGACCGCACTTCTCGCTGCCGATCGAGGTTTACAAGGGTAGACCGGTCTTCTACGGGCTCGGTAGCTTCTCCTTTCATACCGGTCACGGCGGCAGAAGGCACGGCGATTGGCTCGGCATAATGGTCCGTCTGGCATGGGACCGAACGAGGATCGAGAAGGCGGCCTTCCAATTCGTCCGGCACGATGATCAGAACCGCACAGTCCCCCGCGCGCTGGCGGATGAGGGCGCGGCATTCGACGAGATCGCAAAGCGCAGCGACGATTTGGGCGCCAGGCTTGCGGCACTGGGTGACGAAATTCGCATAGACCTCGGACTTGACGCCGGGTGGCCGGTGGCGGTTTAGATCCTGCTCCATTGCCCCAAAGCTACCGATAGGAAAAAAATGCCCAAAGTCACCTATGTTCATCCAAACGGGGCACGCGAAGTGCTCGATGTTCCGCTCGGCACGAGCGTGATGCGAGCGGCCATCATCAATGGTGTCGACGGCATTGTCGCCGAATGCGGTGGCGAAATGATGTGCGCGACCTGCCACGTCTACGTCGAAGCCGATCAGCTCGACCGCGCCCCGCCCCAGTCGGACGACGAAAAGGCGATGCTCGAATTCACCGCCAGCGAGCGCAAGCCCAACAGCCGTCTCAGCTGCCAATTGGTTGCCACCTCCGAGCTCGACGGCCTCGTCGTCTACTTGCCCGAGACGCAAGTCTGATGCCGACCCCGGTCGCCGCCATCCTGGGTGCCGGCCAGGCCGGGTTCCAAGTCGCGGCGTCGCTGCGCCAGGAGGGCTTTGCCGGCCGTATCGTGCTGATCGGCGATGAGCCTGTATTGCCCTACCAGCGGCCGCCGCTCTCCAAGGCCTACCTCACCGGCCAGACCGGGGTCGACGATTTGTGGCTGCGGCCGGCGGAGTTCTACGCCAAGCAGCAGATCGACCTGATCTATGGTGATGCGGTTGCCTTCCTCGACGGTCCGGAACGGCGCCTTCGATTGACATCGGGATTGGCGGTCTCCTGGGATTATCTGGTGCTTGCCACCGGAGCCCGATGCCGGCCGCTGCCGGTTCCCGGCGCCGAGCTCGATGGCGTAATGATGCTCCGAACCTTGGCCGACGCCGATATATTGCGGCAGCGACTGGACGTGGCGCGTGAGGTCGTCGTCATCGGCGCCGGCTTTATCGGTCTCGAATTCGCCTCTGTGGCAATCGCTCGCGGCGCCGATGTCCATATCGTCGAGGTGACGCATCGGCCGATGGGCCGCGTCGTATCGGAGCCGGTTTCCCGGTTTTTCACCGAGGCGCACATTTGCTGGGGCGCCAAGATGTCTCTCGGCACCGGAGTAACTCGAATCATCGGCCATCACGACCGAGTCACCGCTGTCGAGACGACCGATGGCCGGCTTTTGCCCGCCGACCTCGTGCTTATTTGCATCGGGGTAATTCCCAATACCGAGCTCGCTCATCAAACTGGGCTTGCCGTCGATAACGGCATTGTTGTCGACGAATACTTGGCTGTCGGCGACCCGGCGATCTTTGCGATCGGCGACTGCGCGAGCTTTCCGACCCCTTTCGCATCCGGCCGCGTTCGTCTCGAATCGGTGCAGAATGCCGTCGACCAAGCTCGCTGCGTCGCTGCCGGGCTCGCCGGGCAGCGGGAGGCCTATGATAAGGTGCCCTGGTTCTGGAGCGATCAGGGCGATCTGAAGCTTCAGATAGCCGGCATTACGACGGGTCATGCACAGGCGATCACGCGTGGTGATGCAGACAGCCGTCAATTCTCTGTATTCTGTTTCAACGGCAGTCGCCTGATCGGCGTCGAATCGGTGAACCGCCCCGCCGATCACGCCATGGCTCGCCGGCTGTTGGCCGGTGATCCCCGGCTGTCGCCCGAGCAAGCAGCTGACGAAGACTACGATCTACGGGCCCATACCCGCAGCCTGTCCGGTCGCTGACGGCGGGCGCCGGTCGGCACTACCAGGAAATCGGCGCCGCGAATGCCGGGATAAGATTGCGACGAGGAGAGAGCGATGCCCGTGAAACCCTACATCATTGCGTTGGAGGAACATTACTTCGACCCGGAGGTGAAGCGGCATATCACCGGACTGGACGCAACCAATGCGCCGCGGATTGTCGAGCGGCTGGACGATGTCGGAGAATTGCGATTGCGGGAGATGGACGAGGCCGGCATCGATGTGCAGGTGCTGTCGCTCGCCAACCCGGGACTGCAGAAGATGGATGCGGAGACCGCCGTGGGGCTGGCGCGCGGCGCCAATGACCGCCTTCATGAAACGGTCCGAGCGCATCCCGATCGGTTCTCGGCCTTCGCTGCAATTCCCACTCCCGATCCCAGGGCAGCCGCCGATGAGCTGGAGCGAGCGGTTACCAAATTGGGTTTCAAAGGCGCCTTGATAAACGGCCTCACCAATGGGCTTTTTCTCGACGATAAACGGTTCTGGCCGATATTCGAGCGGGCGCAGGCGCTCGATGTGCCGCTCTACATGCACCCCTCACTCCCGCATCCGGCGGTCGTCGAGGCCTATTACAAGGATTATGTCGCGCAGTACCCCTCGTTGCTGCGCGCCGCCTGGGGCTTCACCGTCGAGACGGCGACGCAAGGCCTTCGTCTGGTGCTGAGCGGGGTGTTCGACGCTTACCCGGGCCTAAAGATCATTCTGGGCCATCTGGGCGAAGGGCTTCCGTTCTATCTTTGGCGCATCAGCATGGGACTGGCGCGGGACGGCCGCGGCGGCAAGAGCTTCCGCGACACCTTCTGCGAGCATTTCTATATTACTACCAGCGGCTTCTTTTCCGATCCGGCGCTGCTGTGCTGCGTGATGGAAATGGGCATCGACCGCATTCTGTTCTCGGTGGACTATCCGTTTGTCGACAACCCGCCGGGAACGAAATGGACGGAAACCCTACCGCTCTGCGCCGAAGACAAAGAAAAACTGTTGAACGGCAATGCCAGGCGGCTGCTGAAGATGTGAGGGTCTAAAGACCGCGTCGTGCCTCTTGGAACCCGGGCGGGCACCCCGTGCCCGCTTGGTGTGAGGAGGCGAACGGCGTGATCGCGGGCCTGTCTAGCTATCAACCCGCCATTGCGGATTGCCCCGCCGAGTGCGGAGCGTACCAGCGCTGATCGCGGTTTTCGAGACGGCCGGCGCGGCGATGACGTTGCAACGCGATTCCGAGATGGTTCGGTCGCACCGTCATCCCGAATTCTCGCGACAGGTAATTCATTACTTCGCTGGCGGTGGCGCCTTCGCCATGCGCCTGCACTGCCCGTAACGTGGCATCGCTCAAAGAGACGCCGGTGGCCTGTTGGCTGCCGCGCGCTCTGCGCTGGGCGCGGGGTGCTGGCGCAGTCGCTGCTGTCGGTCTGCCCCTGCGGCGCCTCTCGCCCGTCACGGGCTTCACACCGAATCGGGTCAGTACCCGTTCAGCAATTTCCAGCTCATTGAGCTGGTCGGCCAGCTTCGTCCGCTCGGCATCGAGGCGTGCAAGCCGCTCGGAAATCCGCTGCTTTTCCTGTCCAATTTCGTCTGCCGTAGCCATCTGCTGTCTCTCCTCCTCGTCTCCCAATACCTACGCGCTCATTATTCTGTGATAAATAGAGGACCAGCGCACCGAAAAAAGGATCATAAGCAAGAATTTCTTGCAGTTCGTCCGTCGTCTGGCTGCCGCATCTCAATGCGGAATGTTTGTCCGGCGTCACGCTAAGCAGGACGTCGATATACTGTTAACTGGATGATGAGCCGACCCCGGGCGGGGATTGCCTCACAGTTGGGCGGCTTCCGCGCGGCCGATTTCGCCAACGCGGCTGCCCGCAGTTCCATAAGTCAAAGTTGGCTCATCTGCCTCGACATCCGCCCTCCGGTGGTCATTGCATGCTTTTCGAGCGCTCGGTAGCGACCTGCCGGGCGAGACGGTTGTCGACGCATGCAGCATAGTCTATTGGGCGGCTGATGAAGCCGCCCGAGACAAGCGCTCGCCGCAGGCGATCAAAGCCTTCCTCGGGAAGAATGGGGTCCCGTCCCCAGACCCCTTGGGCTCGGTAACGGGATAGGGCGCCCGTCAATACCGCGCGATCAAGCGACGGAAAAAACGGTCCGATAGCCGCCGCGATGTCCTGCGCCGATTGCAGGTGGATCCATTGCTGGGTCCGGAAGATCGCCCTGACCATACGCAATAGCGGTTCTTCGTCGGCGGCGAGCCGGCCCCGCGTCGTTACAAAAGCCGTGTAGGTAGTGCGGCCGCGGGTGCTCGCCGCGTACCAGAGGTGACTGATGTTGGCGGCCAGCGCCTCTTCGACGAAAGGCTCGAAGAGCTGCACGGCATCGAGCCGGCCCTCTTTCACGGAGGCGAGGTTCTCCGCCATGCTGCGATCGCCGACGCGGGCCAGTCGCCCGGGATCGATCCCAACCTGTCGCAAATCCTCCTGCAGACAGAGCCATGGCGTCGGTACTTCGCTGACCGTTGCAACCCGCATTGCGCCGAGATCGGTCAGACGAAAGTCGGGATTGGACCGGCCGCCGACTATGGAAAAGGGGTCGCGGCAGACGATCTCTGCGAAGCAGACGAGCTCCGATCCGGGGTTCATGTCATGGTGCTTCATGACGCGCATCGGCCCCGCCCAGATGACGTCGACCGTCCCGTCGCGCAGCCCTTGCTCGGCCAGCCCGACCCCGGGCGACGGCAAAAGCTCCACCGTCAGCCCTTCGGCGGCATAGGCGCCGATCGCGTGCGCAGCGTAAAATGGCGCGTAGAGCACAAAACGGTAGTTCTCGTAGAGCCGCAGGCGCATCGGTCTTTTCCCGCTGACAATAATCAAGCCCCCATCCGCCAGGTGGGGGCTTGCGTCATGGCTACATCAGAGGACGCCTTCCCGGCTCAGCGCTTCGAACTCCGCGCTACCGATGCCGAGCCAATCGTGCAGAACCTCGGCGCTGTCTGCGCCGAGCGCCGGCGACCCTTTCAGCCGCACGGTCTTGCCGTCGACCCGCACCGGCCAGGTCGCCATCTTGTAGTCGCCGTTGTGGTGGTGCACGGTCTGCATGATGCCGCGCTCTTCAAAGCTCGGCTCGTTCTGCAATTCCATCGTGTCGAACACCGCGCCGGACGGCACGCCCACGGCAATGAGTTTCTCCATGGCTTCGCGCTTGTCGTGCTGACGGGTCCATTCGCCGATAATCGCGTCGAGCTCCTTCTCGTTCTTGACCCGGGCATCACCGGTCGCAAAACGCGGGTCCTCGATCAATTCCTCGCGCCCGATCAATTTCATCAGCCGCGACCAATGCTCCGGATTGGCCCGGCTGGTAGTCAAATAGACATAGTCGTTGGGGCCGCCGCCCTTGGCTGGGTACAGCCCTGATGGCGCGTTGTTGCCGCCGCCGGATTTGGCGCCGTTGCGCCGCGCCGCCCTGCCAGTGCGCGCCATCGTGGCAAAACAGGTGCGCATGTAGTGGATCATCGCGTCCTGCATTGCCACCTGCAGCCGCCGGCCTTGGCCGGTGCGGTTGCGCTCGTGCAAGGCGCCGAGAATGGTGGCCGCCATCAGCATGCCGGTGCCGGTATCGCCAAAAGAGAGGCCCGGCTTGACGGGCGGCCGGTCGGGCTCGCCAGTGACGCTGATCGGGCCGCCCGCAGCCTGCGCAATCATGTCAAAGGCCAGCCCCTTCTCGTGGGGACTGCCGGTGCCGAAACCCTTTATCTGGCAATAGATGATACGAGGGTTGATCTTTTTGACCGACTCGTAGTCTAGGCCGAGCCGCTCGATCGTCCCCGGCGCCATGTTCTCGGCCACGATATCGGCCTTCTTTATCATCTCCTTGACGATTTCGAGGCCCTTCGGCGACTTCAGGTTCAACGTTATCGACTTCTTGTTGACGTTGAACTGGTGGAAATACCACGGGTCGTCGTCGGGCTTGCCCGGGCGCAGCCGGCGGCCGGGATCGCCCCGCCCCGGGTTCTCGATCTTGACGACCTCGGCGCCGAACCAGGCCAAGACCTCGGTCGAGGTGGTCCCCGCCTCGAACTGCGTGAAATCCACCACCTTGACGCCTTGCAAAAAGTTGAAGTCCTGGGTGACGTCACTCATCTTGTTTCCTCCGGTTTGCGCACGGATCCCGGCACACAGCCTGCGCCTTCCCGCGCCTCACCGCAACGCCTTCGAGCTTGGGATCACGCCTTCTCCGGCAAGACGTCGCCGTGGTCGACAATCCTCGCGCGCAGCGGCGCGCGACACGATGACTGCCAGCTAGATGGGTTTGCACCCGCCTGCCCATGATTGTCGGGAAAGCACGGCTCTGTGAGGTAGTTCATACACGGTCATAAGCGATCCGCGCTAAATGGATTGCACCCGTGGAGAGGAGGATCTTATGGCGTCGACGGAAACTGGAGCCCCGACGACAAAGGTAATGAGTGGAGCAGTGGGTGCCGCGGTCGCCACGATAGCGATATGGGTGTTCAGTGAGGCTACGGGTAAAGCGATCCCTGGTGGCGTCGAGATCGCTATCACGACGATAATTACCTTTATTTTTGGCTATTTTACGCCTCCCACAGAGGGAGATAGGGTGATCCCTGCCGGATAGCCGCTCGGCGATTGGCGTCCTTCCCCGGGCTCTCGCTGGGTTACCGCTTTGGCGGGTGGGCGCGGACGAATTCCTCGTTGACGTCGGCGCCCCAGCCGGGGCCGGTCGGTAACAGAAGATCGCCGTTCTCGATGACCGGGGGGACGGTGACGATGTCGTCCTTCCAGGTTACGTCGTCGATGTCGATTTCCATGACTTTGAAGTTCGGCACGACGGCGCACATATGCGCGCTGATCAATGAACCCAAATGGCCGTTGAAGTTATGCGGCGCCACATTGACCTCATAGGCGTCGGCCATGGCCGCGATCTTCAGCGATTCGAGAATGCCGTTCCAGGCCACGTCGATGATCGCGTAGTCGACCGACTGGTTCTCGAAATACGGCCGGAACTGGCGCCGGCCGTACAATGATTCGCAGGACGATATCGGCGTACGGGCGGAGCGTCGGATCAAGGCGAGGCCGGCCGGGTCGTAGAGATCGATCTCAAGCCATACCAGGTCGAGCGGCTCCAAGGCACGCGCCAATTTGATGTAGCCGTCGATTTTGTAATTGAAGTTGGTGTCGAGATGCAGACCGACATCGCGGCCGGCGCCGCGGCGCAACGCCTCCAATTGCGCCACCGCGGCATCGACGATGCGGTGGTCGACATTGAGCTCGGGAAAGCCCGGCGGGTTGCCGGTGCCCGGGCCATACATGTAGGGCTTG
>JBJMQW010000148.1:0-7350 GCA_045802495.1 Allostellaceae bacterium
CCGGCGAACCTCGTCGGACTCGGCATAACAAGTCGACGGTGACCGGCCGCAGCGGCATTGGCTCGTCGAGGCGGTGCTCGGCCGGCTCGGCGCGTGGTAGGTCCTCGAACAGTCGGCGGCTGCCCCGCCCCTTTCGCGGAGGTGCGACTGGAAATGCGATAATGGTCGCCCGACCAATCTACAGCGGCGGCGCGGGGAATGCGGGGCTGACAACCTGGTGGTGCGGATGATGGTAATACCGCGATACGCCAGCCCTAAGGCACATCTATCCTGATAGATTTAGGCGGACGCCCCCTCCGCCACACCGCCGATTGCCCTCCGTAATGCGATAAGGCCGCCGATCACCGCATCCTCATCAGGCGGCACAGCAAACCACCGATTCCACGCTGTAGCCCCATCGATCTCGGCCCAGCTATAGACTGACGCAGCGCAGTAACGGCGGCTTACGACCTCAATTCGGTTGGCCCGAGCCAGCCGCGCCAAATCCAGAAGCGGTCATTCACAGACTCGGGATGATTGCGGCTACGCGTCTCTTGCCGAACTGACGGGAAACCGCAGCACGTCAGCGAGATGTGACGAAGCGCTCAAGTTTGCCCAGAGTTTGCAGTCCCAGTTCCACAGCACCGAAGCCCTTCGCCTCCTGGAACTCGGCCGCCGTGCTGAACACCATGCCCAGCGTAACCTTCGTCGCCCCGCCCTGATCTTCGAACAAGGCCCAAGCATCGGCATGTTTCGGCCCGTTTTCACCCCAAAGCAGTGTATAGCCGATGCTCTCCTCGGGCCGGACTTCGCTATAGCGATGGTGGTTCGGGAAGACCGTGCCATCCGGCGCGATCATGTCGAATACCCATTCGCCGCCCGTCCGCAGGTGTATCCTCTTCGTCCGACAGGAGAACCCGTCCGGTTCCCACCATTGCGGCAGCGTCTCAGGGTTCATCCACGCGCCCCAGACCATGGTTCGCGGTGCCCGTATCACTCGCTGCAGCACCATGGTCCGCTCAGCCGCGCCCGCGAGATTGTCCAGTCCCGCGCCGAAGCCCTGTCGGTAGCCCGCCTCCATATCCTCGGCCAGCGAGGAAAGCTGCACGGTCACGACCAGCCGGCTGCGCTCGCTCGTGCCTGAGAAATCCGCCGTCACCAGCGCTACCGATTGCGTCACGCCCCCGGACGAGATCACCTCGTAGTTCACACTGCACACCGCTGACTGCAACTCCAGCCAGCCATTCTCGCAGCGGATGTCTGGCTGGCCCTCCATCTTGCAGAGCGAGACCTCGCGTCCACCCACCCTGGTGTCGGCCTCCAAAAACTCCACAGTGACCGAGGGCATAGGCGCGGCCCAGACCGCCCGCGCGGCCGGGGCCGTCCAAGCCTGCCACAGCACCGACAACGGCGCGACCACGTCCCGCTCGAAGGTCAGCGTCGCAAAACGGTCCCTCCTATCATTAGGCGCCGTACGGGTCGTGCTGCTTGGATCCAGGTTCAGTGTCATTCTGCGCTTTCCTTCATCACATTCATCACAAATGTGTCCAACCGGTCGAGCCGAGCTTCCCAGATGGCCCGCTGTTCATCGAGCCATGTCCGCACCGGGTCCAGAGCCTCGGGTACGATGGCGCAGGTGCGTATCCGCCCGTCCTTGGACGTGGAGATCAACCCTGCCTCCTCCAGCACAGAAAGGTGCCGCATCACCGTGGGCAGACGCAGTCCCGTGGGACCAGCCAAATCCGTCACCCGCGCGGGCCTTTCGGCGAGTCGAGTCAGGATCGACCGACGGGTCGGGGCGGTCAGAGCATGGAAGAGCAGCGAGAGATCGAGATCATGCTTAGCCATGATGCTAACTATAGCCCGATCTGCGACGACGCAAGGAAAAAACTTCGCCAACTTGCTAAGTTTTCTCGTCCAAGACCGTCGAGCTTTTGGAGCAGTCCGCTTCCCACTGGCTTGAGCCATTTGCTCTAAGCCCTATTAAGGAGGTCATGGAGGGGCTATGGCGTAGACGTAGTTCTCCGTTTCGTCGTTCTCGGCCCGCCAGGAATCGCAGTATCGCGGGGACTTTCCTGAGAATTGTCCCGGTGTTCCCACGAAATTTTCCGCAGAATAGGTTCTCGGGAGCTGGCTCTTAGCTGTGTGTCACCTTCGGTTCCGTCCAGCGCCCGCGGCGCGGGCATGAAAAGAGCGCACCGAAGCGGCTCCGTCGATGTATCCGGCAAAATGCACGGCGGTCACAACACCGTAGCCCGGCGCCAGGAAAGGGCGCGCGGTTACTCCTTCCGATTCGTCCATTCCGACAGCCTTGATGCCTGACGCGCGCTGAACGAGCCGCCGCCCGATCGGTTTGTCGTGAGTCGATCGCTGCATCGCAATCCTCCTCTCAGAACGGTTGCGACACGCGGCGAATCAAACTGCAATATCTATTTCAGCCTCTGGCTAAGTAGTAGCGGGATCGTGGAGTGGCCGAGCCTTTTGCGCGACGCGGCACAGTACGGCAATGATGGTACTCTTGCCGCCGAACTCCGACGCAAACAACGGCTGAGGACTCACTCAGAGAGAAAGAAACCGACGGGAGGCACAACGCCGTACAAGGTCCCGGTAACAGCTTTCGAAACCATCGTTGAAGGCGAGTTCAACCGGTTCTATGTCCGCGCCATTTGCCGACGTGCGCTCGCCGCCGGTATTCCTTGGGTGGAAATCTACCGGGCGAAGCAGGTGGCAACGCCGCGTGCTGGATCGTCCGAAAAAATCGGCACCCTAGTTGCAGAAAGCGGCTTAGGCACTCCACACCAATGATCATGCCCGAAACACGCGCAACCTCCTACGAGGTACTCATCGGTGACCGTAGCAACCCTTGAGGTCCAAGATCGGATCGGATGGCAAAGTTTCGGCACCGGTGGCCGGCTTCGTCAGTCCCTACCGCTGCGATCGGCTCGATTCACACCTTAACGGCATGGCCTCGCGCCGTCCAAAAGTCGCGGATTTTCTGTTCCAACGCATGAGCTCCGGATAAACTGAGGCGGGCAAATATCGGCCTGCCGACCGGGATGCAGCGCTGGGCACGCCCTAAATTGCCGCTTCCGGCGAGCCCCGGACAAGGCTGCTCGTCGATCCCTGTCGCGCCCGCCGTGCCAACGCAAATCGGTCTTACCGGCTCGCGCCGATATGCGCGATGGCGTCAATCTCGACTTTGAGCGAGGGATGCGCGAGCGCCGCCACTTGGACGAGCGTCGAGGCCGGGAAATTGCCGGTGAAAAATTCGCGCCGCGCTTGCCAGACCTTTTCGCGCTGAGTGATGTCAGTAACGAAGATCGTCACCTTGAGGATGTCGGCCATGCTGCCGCCGGCCGCCTCCACCAGGTGCTTGATCTTGGTGAAAATCGCTTTCGCCTGAGCGTATTCGTCGGCCGGCGTCGTGTTTGGCGCCGCCGCGCCGGCGGTCATTCCGGCAATGTAGGCGACCCCGTCGACGACGAGGCAGTTCGACCAGGTACCGGGCGGGGGATCGGGCACTTCCGGACTGCTGACGCGGACGATCTTACTCATCGGGTGTCCTCCTTGCTGGCGAGAGCCAGCTTAGCGTTCATGCTTCGGAAGGTCACGGAGTAGCGCAAGCGCTCGCCTGGCGGGATGCTGTGCTGCCACTCCGTGCGCACCACTCCGCGCAACAGGTAGACCGAACGCGGCTCGACGGTCAGCGAGGCGCGTTCCCAGCCCGCGCCGCACCTTCGCCGAAGTCGGAAGCGGCACGACGAGCCGAACGATACGCCAACCACGTCTTTGAAGACGGGCCGGTCCCTGTGCCAGCCGATTCCGGCGCCCGGAGGGTATTCCGCCACAAGAACATGTTGCAGCTCCCCGGCCGCGATTCCGGCAAAGGCGGCGGCGGTCTCGCGTAGCGGCAGCAGGAGGTCGGGTATTTCGTCGATGGCATGCACTCTGTCTGCGCCGAAATCGTAATGAAAGCCGAACGAGACGACCCGTCGTTTGCCGAGATAACCGTGGAATTCGAACTCCTTGAAAGCCAGCGACCGGAACCCGTCCATCAGCCCCGCCTCTTGATCCGGGGACAGAAATTCCGGGCGATACTCGAAGCCATCGGGAAGCGCCGGGGCGAGGTCCCACAGCGGTAGCTGAACCGTCATTGAGCGGATCGACCCATTCTGGAAAGCGGTGTTAAAGCGGCGCCGCCGCGGGTGCGCAGCTCACCGGCGAAGCGCTCCTAGTGCTCAGAACCATTCGGATGATTCAGCTGACGCCCCCTCCTCGCTTTCCCGGCGAAGGCCGGGATCTACTTCTGCCGTGGGCACCGGCTTTCGCCGGTGAAGCGCGATTGAGCGAGGCGCTTCATCGCCTGGTGAATCGTGTGAATGAATCTGAACACTGGCACATGAGAGGGGTCGAGGGTTCGCTCCCCTTCTCGCGCCCGCCGCGACGGGCGCGCAGCCCTGAGCCCCTACCCCTATCGACCTCGCCGACGGCCCGGCGTAGGCTGGGCTCGGACATTTCGGAGCGAGGGTGGAGGGAGCATGCAGACGACGCGCATCGGCGGCTTTGAGGTTCATCGGATCGCCGAATATGAAGGCCCGTTTATCGCTCCAGAGACGTTCTTTCCCGACTTCGACCCCGAAGCGGTGCGGACGAACCCGGACCATCCCGGCGCTCGGCTGATCGATGCGGCGACCGGCAACCTCCTCTTCAGCTTTCACAGCTTTATCATCAAGACCGGGCATCACACGATCCTGATCGATTCCTGCCTCGGCAACGACAAGGAGCGCCCGACGCGGCCGCAATTCCATCGGCTGCGCACCCCTTTCATCGCCGATCTCGCCCGCATCGGGGTCAAAGTCGACGACGTCGATTTCGTGATGTGCACGCATCTGCACTGGGATCATGTCGGCTGGAACACGCGCCTCGAAAACGGGCGCTGGGTCCCGACCTTTCCCAAGGCGCGTTATGTGATGGCGCGGCGCGAATTCTCGCATTGGGAGGGGGTCCACAAGAATGGCGACGACAGTCCGCACCGCCTTGCCTTCGAGGACAGCGTGCTGCCGGTCGTGCGCACCGGGCAATCGGTGCTGGTCGACGACGATTACGCGCTCGAAGACGGGCTGTGGTTCGAAAGCGCTCCCGGCCATACCCCCGGCAATGTCGTGATCCATGCCCGCTCAGGCAATGAGACCGCAATCTTCATGGGCGACGTGATCCATCATCCGCTGCAGCTGTTGAAGCCCGAATGGTCGACCCTCGCCTGCACCGACCGGGAATTGTCGCGCCAGACGCGAACCCGTCTGATCGCGGAGCACGCCGAGCGCGGCACTCGCCTTCTGCCGGCGCATTTCCCGAACCCGACCGCCGGGCGGATCGTGCGTCACGGCAGCGCGTACAGCTACGCCTTCGAATAAAAGCCCGTCGCACGGGCTCGGTTGCCACAGGAGGAACGCCATGACGCGGATGACGGGCGGCGGGGCACTGGTCGAGATGCTGCGCCGGCATGGGGTGGACACGATGTTTGCCCTTCCCGGGGTGCAGAACGACGCCCTTTTTGTCGCCTTTTACGATGCCGGTGAGGCGCTGCGGGTGATCCATACCCGCCATGAGCAGGGCGCTGCCTATATGGCTTACGGGTATGCGCGGGCGAGCGGCAAGGTCGGCGCCTATGCCGTGGTTCCGGGGCCGGGGCTCCTCAACACCACGGCGGCGCTCGCTACGGCTTTCGCAACGAACACGCCGGTCCTGTGCATCAGCGGACAGATACCTTCCGATCTGATCGGGCGCGGGTTTGGCCTGCTGCACGAGATCCCGGATCAGCTCGGGATATTGCAAAAACTGACCAAATGGGCGGCGCGGATCGACCATCCAACCAAGACGGGCAGGCTCGTCAACGAGGCGTTTCGGCAGCTGCACGACGGTCGCCCGCGTCCGGTCGCACTCGAAATGCCGTTGGACGTGATGGCGCTCGAGACCGAGGTGGCGCTGCCTCCCGCCGGCGAGGCGCCGGCCGCGGCGGAGCCGGATTCTGAACTGCTCGACAAGGCCGCCGCTCTCCTCGCCAACGCCAAAAGGCCGCTACTCTTTGTCGGCGGCGGCGCCGTCGCGGCCACAGGGGAAGTGCTGGCAATTGCCGAGATGCTGCAGGCGCCGGTCGTCAGCTATACGGGCGGGAAAGGCATCGTCAGCGACCGGCATTACCTCGCGCAGTCAGCGATTGCCGGCCACGAGCTGTGGCGCGCGGCGGATGTCGTGCTGGCGGTCGGCACGCGACTGCATCAGCCGCAACTGCGCTGGGGGATCGACAGCAATTTGAAGGTGATCCGCATCGACGTCGACCCGAGGGAGATCACCCGCATCCAGAGGCCATCGCTCGGCATCGTCGCCGACGCCAAATGCGCGCTCGCTGCCCTCCACGATGCGCTCGGGCGTCGCAATCCGAGCCGTCCCTCGCGCAAGGAGGAGCTCGAGGCGTTGAAGGCGCGCAGCCTCGCCCGACTGGCGGACTCGCTCGGGCCGCAATGCGCGTATCTCGAGGCGATCCGCGCCGAGCTGCCGGACGAAGGAATCTATGTCGAAGATTTGACGCAGGTCGGATATGTCGGACGCGTGGCGTTCCCGGTCTATCACCCGCGCACCTACATCCATAGCGGTTACCAGGGCACCCTGGGTTTCAGCTTTGCGACAGCGCTCGGCGCCAAGGTAGGCCGGCCGGACCTCCCCGTGGTCTCTATCTCCGGCGATGGCGGGTTCATGTACAACGTTCAGGAGCTCTCGACCGCGGTCAGGCACGGCATCGACATCGTGGCGATCGTCTTCGCCGATGGCGCTTACGGCAATGTCCGCCGCATGCAGAAAGAGGATTACGGCAACCGGCTGATCGGGGTCGATCTGCACAACCCGAACTTCCCGAAGATGGCGGAGAGCTTCGGCGCCGCCGGGGTGCGCACGACGAGCCCCGACGGGTTGCGCCGGGAACTCGCCGCAGCGCTGAAGCGGCGCGGCACGACCCTGATCGAGGTTGCAGTCGGCGAAATGCCGGATCCGTGGAAACATCTGATCCTGCCGCGGGTGCGCGGCGTGCATTAGAGGAACCATGTTCGACAAGGCGAAACTCGAGGCGCTGCGCGCCAAATACGAAGGCGCCAAGGAAACCGAAGTCGCGCCGGCGGACTTCCAGAAGGCGCTGGCTCTGGTGTTCGGCAGCAGATACCAGCGGGCAATGCCGTTCGCCGGCGTCTCGACCTTCTTGGACCTGCCGTTGCGCTCCGATGCGCCCGATCTGCCGGATTTCGGCGGGCTCGATATCGCGCTGGTCGGCGTCCCGATGGATCTCGGCGTCACCAATCGGGCCGGCGCCCGCTTTGGACC
>JBJMQW010000149.1:0-19313 GCA_045802495.1 Allostellaceae bacterium
CGACATCAGCGGGCCTTCTGGGCATGTTCCATGCAGACCCCGCAGCTATGACCGGATCTCTTCCCGGTATAGGCTCAGGGCCTTCATCACCGGCGCGTCGCTAAAGCTGAACAGGAAGGCCGGGCAGTCGCCGCTATTGATGTGCTCGCCGAACGTCCAGGTCGGCACCGTGAACACGTCCTTGTCTTCCCAATCGAGCCGTTGGCCGCCCACCATCGAGTGGCCGACACCCTCCACCACGTGATAGTTCGTGCAGCAGACACGGCGGCGCGCCCGCGTCTTTTGTCCTGGGCGCACCAGCTGCATATGGCAGGCGATCGTCGGCATCACTGGCCCATCGGTAACCCGGTTGGTGTATTCGAGCATGATCTCGTCGCCATTATTGACGGCAGCCAGCCGCTCTAGGGCAGCCCGCATCTCCGACATTGGGTAGTGCCACTGCGAGGTGTTGACGGCCGCGCCAAAGTCTTGCCTCTCCTGGTGGTACTCTTCATAGAAGCCGGCCTCGAGCATCCGCACCAGCGGGGTGTCCAGCCCGTCCAGCCAGATCATCGGGGCATCAGTGTCGTTGGCGTGGTCGTGCCACGACCAGTTCGGGGTGAGGACGAGATCGCCCGGGAACATCGGAACCCGCTCGCCATTGACGACCGTGTAGCCGCCCCTTCCCTCGATGATCAAGCAAAGCGCCGCGCCGGAATGGCGATGCGCTCGGGCGATCTCGCCCGGCATCACGATTTGGATGTTGGCGACCAGCGTGTTACTGGCTATCCCGGGCAGCTCGGGGTTGGTCAGGCGCAGCACCCGGCGCTCTGCCTGCGCAGTGCCCACCAGCTCGGCCGCCCGCATCGCCTGCGGCCGCAGATCGCGCCAGTGCCAGACATACGGTACCGCTTTGCTGTGCGGCTCGACGCTGATGCCACCGCCGATCCAGGCCGGCGTGATGTGCTGTGCGCCGAGCTGCGCGTAATAATTCTCGAGCTCTTCTTGGGACGATTGGATGTCCGAAAGCTCCAGCATTTGCAGATCCTCCCTCAGGTGCGAGTTAAGCAAGGGCCGTGCGCACAGCGCCCAGCCGCGCCAGCGAGGCCAAGACCTTCGGATGATCGTTTGTCAGATGGCGCACGAGGATCTCGGTGTACCCGATTTTTTCGAAGCGCCGAAACTGTTCCGTGACCTCGTCGACCGATCCCGTGATCAGGGCTTCTGCGGGAATACCGCGATAGCCTTGGCTCAGCGCATGCTCCCGTACCGCCTGTGCCTCGGACGGCGACTCGCCGACGTAAATATCGCGCCGCAAGACGATGGCGCCCGGCTGCCTCCCGTAAGCGGCGCAGCGCTCGCGATAAAAATCGGCTTGCGCGCGTGCCTCGTCGGGGCTGAGGCCGGGGCTCGAGATCCAGCCCTCTGCCAGTCGTGCCGCGCGGTCGATCGCCGGCGGTGCGCTGGCGCCGATCCAGACCTCGACGTGCTCGGCCGGGCGCAGCGCGAGGCTCGCTTCGGCTACCCGGAACCGCCGGGAGGAACTCACGGTCTCACCCGCGAGTAGGCGCCGAACAATGTCGAGAGCTTCCTCGAACGCCGAAGGACGCGTCCTGAGGTTGGCGCCCATGGCGGCGAACCTTGTGTCGCCCCAGCCGAGCCCGCATTGCATGATGAAGGGACCTTGCGCGATGGCGGCCAACGTCCCGATCTGCTCGGCCACCAGCACCGGATGCCACAATGGGAGCAGGAACAGGCATCCGGCCGGGGCCTTGCCCCACTCCGCGAGAAGCCGCCCGAGCACCGGCGTGTTCTGATAATAAGGGGTGGGCGAGACGTGCTGATCGCCGACGAACAGGGAATCGAGCCCGGCGCGGTGTGCCGCCGCCGCTCGCTCGATCATCCAGCGCGCTCCTTGGCGCGGATCTTTCACGTCGGGGTGATTGCTCGTGAGCGAGATCCCAACTCTCATTCCGTCATCCTTGTCACCGGCTCAGTTCGATTAGACCCGACTTCGTCATGCAAGCGGAGGATAGATTGCTGTGCGACTCCGAAAAGTCCGGCACCGCCGGTATAGGCGTCGCGCCGCCACTCACAGATCCGCTCCGTCATCGTGCAGGTGTAAGAACAGCGCGGCCGGCAATGCGGCGGTCGCGCAATGCGGCGAGCGCCTCGCCGGCCCGAACCAGCGGAAAGGCTGTCGCTGTAGCGGGCTTCACCTTCCCCTGCTCGTAAAGGCTGAAGATTTCGGCGAAGCAAGCGGCGACCTGCGCGGGACGCCGCTTGCGGTAGTCGCTGATCTGCAATCCGCTGATCTCAATGTTCTTCAGCAGCAGATAGTTGGTTCGGATTGTCGGAATCGTGCCCGCGGCAAACCCGATTACCACCAGCCGGCCCCGCCAAGCGAGCGCGCGGACGGCCGCCTCGAATATGGTGCCGCCGAGCGGGTCGAGAATGATGTCGGCGCCGCGTCCGTCGGTCACGGCGAAGACCTGCGTGCGCAAGCTGTCCCGCAGGTGGGCGGCCGATAGGTCGATTACCGCGTCGGCACCGGCCGCCCGCACCGCAGCCGCCCGCTCCGGCCGCAGAATCCCGGCCAGTACGCGCGCACCCATTTCATAGGCAAGCTGGATTGCCGCCTGACCCACTCCGCCCGAGGCGCCGAGCACCAGCACAGTTTCGCCGGACTCCAGTCGGGCGCGCTCGCGCAGCGCGAACCAGGCGGTGTCATAGACCAAACTGAGCGACGCGGCTTCGGTAAAAGACATCGACGGCGGCAATCGGTAGCACTGGTTGGCGACCACCGTGACCGCCTCGGCGTAGCCGCCCTGCTCGGCCATTGCCAGCACGCGGTCGCCGACCTGCAAACTGGTCACATTGCGCCCGAGCGCCGCCACGACTCCCGCCGGGCCTTTGCCGGGAGTAAAGGGCAGCGGGGGCAGAAACTGGTACGTGCCGCCGATGACGAGCAAATCAACGTAATTGACCGGCGCGGCATGCACCGTCACCAACACCTCATCCGCTCTTGGCACGGGTTCTGCGACATCCCTAACGCGCAGCCGCTCGGGGGCACCGAATTTGTCAACGATGATCGCGCGCACCGCTAACCGCGCACCGCAGATCGGGAGACGAAGCGCACTGGAAACGGCTGCAGTTCACCTTCTGCGGCCCTTCGCACCAGCTCGCGCTTCAGCAACTTGCCACTGGCGGTCAGCGGCATCTCGGATAATTGCAGCATGAATTCCGGCATGTCGTATCGCGACAAGCCAGACGCATCCAGATGTTCGAGAAGCGCACCTGGGTCGACTTGCATGTCACCCCGTATCACCACCGCCAGGCAGACACGTTCGCCGAGCCGAGTATCGCTAACCGGAAATGCCGCCGCCTTCTCGATCGCAGCGTACCGCTGCGCCAGCGTTTCGATGCGTGCCGGATGGATGTTGCGGCCACCGCGGATGATCACGTCCTTCTTGCGGCCGGTGATACGGAGGTAGCCCGCCTCGTCGATCCAGCCGAGATCGCCGGTCATGAACCAACCCTGCGCGTTAAACGCTGCCTCAGTCGCCTTCTGGTCGTCGAAATAGCCGAGCATCAGGCTGGCGCCACGGCCGCCGATCTCACCGATTTCGCCGGGTGCGGCCTCGGCGTTCGGATTATCCTGGCGCCAGATGCGGATCTCGTAGCCGGCACAGGCGCGCCCACAGGTGTTGACGATGCGCTCGGGCGGATCGTCGGGCAGCGTGTACTGGTGCGAGCAGGTTTCGGTCATGCCGTAGCCGCTTTGCGGCACGATGCCGTACTGCATCAGCTCGGTGACGACCGGCGCCGGCGCCGCTGCACCCGAGATCCGGAAGCCGCGCACTGCGCCGATACGGCGGATGCCACGGGCTCGTATCTCCGTGAGCAAGTCGATTGCATGCGTCGGCACCCCGAACAGAAACACGGCGCCGGTCTCCTCCAACCGATTGACTAGGCTGTCGCCGCGCTGCAGATCGTGAAGGACCAGCTCGCCGCCGCCAACCAGAGCCGTGATCAGTGCACCGAGCCCCAGATTGTGGCTGAGCGGGCTCAGGGTATAGAGCACAGTACGCCCTAACCGCCAGTCGCGGACCATCATCCGCGCCGTGGCAAGCAGGGTATTGTCGCTGTGCATAACCCCTTTCGGTTCGCTCGTCGTGCCCGACGTAAACGGCAGGTACATCACTTGGTTGGCGTCCGCGGTCGCTTCTATTTCCAGCGCGGGGCCGGCTAGCTCACCGAACGGTGTGGCATCGGCCGGGCCGACGCTCCAGGCGCAACGGAGGAAATCGCGGGCGGCCAGTTCAGCAAAGACGTCGTGGCGGTCGGCATCGCTACCGTAGCCCGGTTGAGCAATTAGTACTGAGGCGCGCACGCGGTCGACCAGTGCGACGATCTCGCCGACCGTATGGTCACGATGCAGAGACGGGCAGCAGACATAGCCATTGCGCGAGCAGGCAAGCAGTGCGATTGCGGTCTCGACCCGGCTCGGCAGCCACACGGCGATGCGATGACCGGGGCGGATGCCGCGGCCGGCGAGACACGCCGCCAGCCGGTCGGCGGCAGCAACCAGGTCGGTATAGCTCAACCGGCGATGGCGGTCACGCACCGCAGGAGCCTGTGCTGTCGTCCGCGCGTGCCGCGCGGCTAGATTGTAGATCGTCTCGTCGCCCCAAAATCCGGCCGCGGCATAGGCGGCAACCGTCGGTGCAGTCAGCAAGGTCAGCAACGGCGCCGACCGCGAGCTGCTCATTTGCGGTTCACCCTTTTGGCGGGAGCTTGTGTTCGCCGTCGGGCCGGGACAACAGGTGGCCGCAGCCGGCCTTGTTCGCCCAATATTCCCAGCTGCGCCAGGTCTCGACCGAATAGGGGCGGTACCCACGATTGCGGGCCTCGATCTCGCCTTGTGACAGGTATTTGATCTCGCCACCTAGCTGCATTGCGCGCATCAGCGCCCGCGCGTTACGCGGCAGGTAGACCGACAGCCGCACGACCTCGATCAGCGAATGTGCGGCAGAGGCAAAGCCATGGCCGCGCATCAGCGCAACACTGTTTCGCCCGAGGCATTTCGCGAGGTCGCTCCCCTGCGCCATGTTGGTGACGAGCAAATTGGTGTCGCCAAACCTGTCGGCGATGTCCCAGATCGGCACCTCGGTGCCGATGAAGCTTCCCGAATGGATGACCGGCCGCAGCTTTGTCCCATGGGCGATGCCGAAGGGCAGCGTATCCTCGGCATGGGCGTGAACGACAGCCATGACGTCCGGCCGTGTCGCGAAGATCGCCGCATGGATGAAGCGCTCGAGATAAAGGCTGCGGTGCTCGTCCCGCACCGGCTGGCCGTCCAGGTCGAGCTCGACAATGTCGCCGGGGCCGACCAGTTCAGGGGCGAGCGAGCGGGCGATCAGGAAGCGGTTGGCATTGTCCGGGTGGCGGACGCTGACATGACCGTAGGCGTCGACGACCTCCTCCCTGGCTAGGATCCGGTTGGCGATCACGAGGTCTTGGATCAGCGTGTCGAGATTTCCCATCGTTCGCCTTTCTGTCCTTCGGCAGCGTGATGGCCACGCTGCGCCGCTTCCCGCAACATTGACTTGATCCGCTGCGGTGTCGCGGGGAGCCGAGTGATCCCTGTGGGGATGCCAATCGCGTCGTCGATCGCGGCAGCAATGACCGCGCCGACCCCGTTAATGCCGCCTTCACCGACGCTCTTTATGCCAAGCGGGTTGAGCGGGCTCGGCGCGTCCTCGGTCACCAATACCTCGACGGATGGAGTTTCCCGCACGGTCGGCAGCAGATAATCGGCCAGCGTGACGCAGAGCGGCTCGCCGCGCTCGTCGTAGCGGAATTCTTCATAAAGCGCGCCGCCGAGACCCTGCACGAAGCCGCCGACCAGCTGACCCTCGACCAGCATCGGGTTGATCGACCGGCCGATATCGTAGGCGAGCAAAAAGCGCTCGACCGTCGCCTGTCCCGTCTCGGCGTCGACGCGCACGACGCCGATCTGCACGCCGTAGGGGTAGGTCATATGCTCCGTGCGGAACCAGCCTTCGGCGGTCAGTCCGGGATCGCGCTCCCCGAGCGCCGGCGAATCAGGAGCAAGATGACGTGCGACGTCGCCCAAGCCGATCGACGCGCCGCCGGGCCTGCCGCGATGGGTCACCACGCCTTCGACGATATCGAGCTCGTCGGGGGACGCCTGCAGCAGCGAGGCCGCGATCTCCAGCGCCTTGGCTCGGACTTTCAGTGCCGCGGCATGCGTCGCACTGCCTGTCATGACCGAGGCGCGCGAGGCGTGCGCGCCGATGCCGTATTGGATGCGGTCGGTTTGCCCCGAGACGACCCGCACCCGGCGGTAGTCCACGCCGAGCGTGTCGGCGCAGATCTGCGCCATCGCCGTCGCGAAGCCCTGGCCGACCGCCGAACCGCCGGTCACCAGTTCGACCGCGCCGGTTGCGTCGACGGCGACGCGGGCGCCGTCCAACGGTCCGAGCCCGCCCTTCTCGACAAAGACGGCGATGCCGGACCCGACCAGCTCCCCGGCGGCGCGGCGGCGGCGCAGCTCTGTTTGCAGCGAATCCCAGCCGACGCGTGCCAGCGCCTTGTCGAGCAATAGCGGATAGTCGCCGGAATCGTAGACGATTTCGGTGCCGAGCGCTTTCAGTGGCCGGGAAAACGGCATCTCGCTCGCGGTGATCAAGTTGCGTTTCCGCACCGTCACCCGGTCGAGGCCCAGCCGGTCGGCGATTGCGTCGAGCAGCCGCTCGCGCACAAAGGTGCCCTCGAACCGTCCGGGCGCTCGATAGGTTGCCGCCGGCGTTTTATTCGTCAGCCGAAAATGGCAGAGGCCGCGATAGGCCGGGATGCGGTAAGGCCCGGGCACCATGGTGATGGTCATATCCGCAACCCGGGCACCGTGGGTGCGCACATAGGCGCCCTGGTCGAGATAGAACTCGTCCTCCAGGGCCAAAATGTGCCCGTCGGCGTCGACCGCGGCGCGAGCCTGGTGGCGCTGCTCGCGCGAATGGTTGGCGGCCATTAGATGTTCCCGCCGGTCCTCGATCCACTTGACTGGGCGCCCCAATCGTATCGCGGCAACACAAACAAGAAAATCTTCGGGATAAAGCTCGCCACGGATTCCGAACCCGCCGCCGGTATTGCCTTCTTTCAGCACCACGGCAGTCGAGCTGCGGCCAAACATGCGCGCCAGCGCATCGCGGTTGCGATGCGGCACCTTGGCCGCGCCGTACAATTCCAACACATCTCGTGAGGCGTCCAGGCGGGCGAGTGCGCCGCGCGTCTCGAGCGGCACACCGCTGTGCCGGCCGATCGCGAGGTCGAGGGCGACGACGGCATATGCCGCGGCGAAGGCCGCCTCGACATCGCCGTAACCGGCGCGCAGCACCAGCGCCTCGGTCGACAGACCCGGCGCAAAGCTGCCGGGCGGTGCGCCGGCATCCAATATCGGCGCCAGCTCGTCTCCCTCCACCGAAACCAGCTCGGCGGCATCCTCGGCAAGATACGGATCGGTCGCGAACACCACCGCGACCGGCTCGCCCACATAGCGCAGACGGTCCCGCGCCAACACCGGCTGGCGATAGGGGCGCAGTGCCTCGGCGGCCGGGTCGCGGAAATCGATTGGCGGCAGATCCGCGATGTCCGCCGCCGTCCAGACCGCAGCGATTCCCGGTGCGGTCAGCGCCGCCGCGATATCGACTCGCCGTAACACAGCGTTGGCGTAGGGCGAGCGCACGACGCGCATGTGCAGCTGGTGCGGGAAACCTATATCGCCGACAAACTCGCCGCGCCCGGTGAGCAGTGGCGGGTCCTCCAAACGCGGGAGCGAGCGTCCGAGAGTAGGCCCGGGAGTGGCTTCGCGGTTCATGTCGGGGCCTTCGACCTGCGCAATTCGGCAATCGCGGCGCGCATCGCTGCGACAATACCCTGATATCCGGTGCAGCGGCACAGGTTCGAGGCCAGCACGTCGAGCAAGGCCTCGTCGCCGATGTCCGGTTCGCGCTCCAGGACGCCGGTGGCGAGCATCAGGAAGCCGGGGGTGCAGAAGCCGCATTGCACGCCGTGATGCGTCATCAGGGCCCGCTGCAGCGGGTGCAACTCCTCGCCTTGCGCGAGCCCCTCGACCGTGCGGATCGCGCTTCCTTGAGCCTGCACGGCGAACATCAGGCAAGCGCGGACGGGGTCGCCATCGACCAGCACGGTGCAGGCGCCGCAGACGCCGTGCTCACAACCCATGTGCGTGCCGGTCAGGCCGCATTCGTCGCGGATCGCATCGAGCAGGGTGCGGCGCTGCTCCAGCCGCAGCGGGTAGTTTCGCCCGTTGACAAGCAATTCGATGTCCAGCACTTCGCTCATGAGCAAGCCTGTTTCAGTGCGCGATACGCCATTGCGGCAACCAGTTCGCGCCGGTATTGCGCGTCGGTCTGTGGGTCTTCGAGGGGTTCGATCGCAGCTGCTGCAGCGCCTGCGGCGGAACGAAACACCTTGTCGCCGGGCTTCTCGCCGCGCAGCGCGCTCTCGGCCGATGTGAGGCGGCGCGGTACTGCCTCGGCGCCGCCAACGCCGATAAATGCCGAGCCGATGACGCCGCCTTCGATCTCCAGCACCGCCAGCACCATTGCCATCGCAAAATCGCCGGCGCGCCGGCTAAACTCGGCAAACCCGAAGCGGGTGCCGGCCGGCAGGATCGGCAATCTTGCCTCGGCGAGCAGCTCATCGGGTTTCAGCGCAGTCGTCATTGGACCTTGGAAGAAATCGCTGGCCGCCACCCGGCGCTCGCCGCACGTGCCGACCGCGACCATTTCCGCGCCTAGCGTAGCCGCAACCAGGCTCCACTCTGCCGCCGGGTCGGCATTGGCAAGGCTGCCGCAGAAGGTGCCGCGGACCCGGATCGGATAATGCCCGATATACCTGACCACGGCGGCCAGCAACGCCCCGAGCGGGCCTCTCTCTACAGGACGCTCGAAGGCGGCGTGCCGCACCAACGCGCCAATGCGCAACACGCCGTCTTCCGCGGCAAGCCGGTCGAGCCCGGCGACGGTGTTGATGTCGATCAGGTAGGCCGGCCGTGCCAGGCGAAAATTCATGATCGGGACGAGGCTCTGCCCTCCTGCCAGCACCCGGCCATCCTGCGGCGCCAGTTCGGTGAGCAGCCGGACCGCCTCCTCCAGCGTCTCCGGACGGTAATAGGCGAAGGGCGCGGGTTTCACCGTCGCACTATAGCAGACGCGGTCGCGCGAGTTGGGTATTGATCCCGGTCGAGGCGCGATCTGAGCGGGAGGAGGCGATGCTGGAGGTGAAGTCTGTTACAAATCTGTTGGGGACCGCGGTCTCCTACGCCTATGCCGTCAAGGCCGGTCCGTGGATCTTCCTGAACGGCCACGAGGCTTTCGATTTCGCGAGCGGCATCCCTAAGGAGGTGACCGGCCCGTCGGGCTTCCCGCTGTTTGGGCGGCCGCGCAGCCGACGCGAGGGCGATTTCATCTTGCAGCGAATGCGGCGGATTCTGCGGGAGTTCGGCTCTGACCTCGGCAACGGCGTCCGCCTCGACCAGTATTACCCGACCCCGGCTGCCGTCGATCCCTATCATCTCGCCCGGCACGCCGAATTCGGCGATTACATCCCGCCGAGCACCTCGGTGGTGATGGAGGGCTGTTTCGCCGCCGAGACCAATATTTCGACCTCGTTGATCGCGGTGATGCCGGAATATGAGATTCGCAAGATCTATCCGCCGGGCGTCGGCTCTGCCCCCAGTTCGGGCTTTGTTCCGGCTGTCGTCTGCGACGATTTCGTCTTTGTCGCCGGCCAGATGGCGCACAACCCCGGCCAGGGGCTCGACCCGCGGGCGCACGTTCCCGACAACTCCGCCTGGGCCGGCAGCGAGATCCGCAAGCAGACCGAATTCTTGATCATTGAGAAATTGAGGCCGGCGCTGGAGGCAGCCGGCTCGTCATTGGAGCGGTCGCTGAAGGCGCAAATTTACCTCGCGCACCTCGATGACTTCCCTGACTTTGTTGATGTATGGAACGAGTATTACGCGAATATCCCCTGTGCGGTGACATTGGTGCCGACCAAATCATTCGCGACCGTGGGCGGCATAATAGAGATAAATCTGTTGGCGTTGACCAACACGGCGGCCCGGCAGAAGCAGGTGATCGCTGCGGACCTTCCCGGCATGGCCGCCTATGGGCCGTGCGTCAAGGCCGGCGAATTCCTGCTGCCTTCGGGGTTGATGGCGATCGGGCATGACGGCAATGTCGCCGGCAGAACCGTCTCGCCAGGATTTGCGGCCCTTTCACATGCCGGCTACACCCAGGCGGCTGCGGTTTACGATTACACCGAGGCGCTGTGCGGAGCTGCTGGTACTTCAATGGTCAATGTGCTTCGCGCCCAATATTTCGTCTCTGACTTAGCGGCGTTTCCCGGCATCGCGATGGCGTGGTCGGCTAAGAGTGGCGCACAACCGCACCCGTTCGTTTGCATCAAGACCCCGCCGGCAATGCCGGCCGCCGGGGCACAGCTCATCGCCGATTTCTGGATTTCCGTTCCCTAACACCTCACCCGGCAATAGCGTCCTGGCGCATGTCAGAGGTTGCAGCCGACTCTTGCGAAGGCGCCGCGGATCGAGCTCAGTTTCTTGCACCCCGGCATCGTAGGCTAGAATCCGAGGGTGGTCTCGGCGATGACGGCACTACCGATTGAATGGTCGGAGCGGGATGTCCGAGAGTCAATCGCGTCGGTTCGCGGCCCTGGCGAGCGTGTCTGCTCAAGGCTAATGATCAGTCCCTGGATTTTGAACGGGCGTGCCAGCAGGACTGGCGTCGTTGCAAAGCCGGGAGGGGAATTCTTCGTATCGCTCGCTTTGGGCCAGTAACCCTGGATAACCGGACGTTATAGGCGAACTCAACCCTCGTGGTGTTCGCGGCTCGCGGACAAGCCAAGAGTGTGCGCACGCGGCGGCCAACCGCCCCTCGCGGTGACGAACGCGCAACAGAGATCCTCGCTTCCGACGATATCCTTCAGTCACCCGACGAGCTGTTACAATCGATCGCGCAGCCGCCGACGCCCGAGCGTCCGCACCTCTGCCTCGGGTGCCATTCCCTTGATTGCATCCTGCAGCGCCGCGCGCTTTTCATGAATCGAGGCGATCACCGGTCCCATCGGTACACCGACATCGACCAGTACGGCTTCGGACAGTTGGAGGCTGGCCTCGATTGTCTCCGGCACCGCGTCAGAAGCACCAATACGGTAGAGATGCGCCGCATGCGCGGCATCGCGAGCGCGCGCGATGATTAGCAGGTCCTCCCGTTCGCCTCGCGCCGCAGCCACCAGTGCATCGGCTGAGGTTGGGTCGTCGAGCGTTATCACCAAGGCACGCGCGGTCTCCAGGTGCAGACGCTGCAGCAAATCGAGCTGCGTTACATCACCGAAATACACGGGCGCTCCCTGTTTCCGTTGGCGCGCCACTCGGTCGGCATCGCGGTCGACCGCGACGTACCGCACCTTGTGCGCCTCCAGCAGTGCCGCGACGGTCTGGCCGACGCGGCCGAACCCTGCGATGATCACCCGCGGTAGCGCGTCGGAAACCTGCGGCACTAGAATGTTTGGATCCACCGGCATCTCGGGCGCGAGGCGAGGCGCCAGTGCGCCGCCAAGCCGCGACAGTAGCGGAATGGTCGCCATTGTTAGAGCGGTGACGAACACCAAGACCTGGGCGACGTCCGGCGCCAACAAATGCTCGCCGCTCGCCACCGAGACAATGACGAACGCGAACTCGCCGCCGGCGCCGAGCAGCAAGCCGGTACGCAGGCTTTGCGCCCAATTCAGCCCGAAGGCCCGTGCTAACCCGGTGACAACAAGCAGTTTCAGGAGCACCACACAAACGACGGCGACCAAAACGAGCAACGGCTGCGTGCCCAAGGCGCGAAAATCCAAACTCATCCCGACAGAGATCAGGAACACGCCAACGGCGAGGCCTTTGAAGGGCTCGATAGTGACCTCGACTTGACGGCGATATTCGGTGCCGGCGAGCAGCAGCCCGCCGATCAACGCGCCAAGGGCCATAGAGAGACCAGCTGCCGCCGTAGCTAGGCCGACACCGATCACCACCAACAGGCACGCCGCGACGAATAATTCTGCGCTCCGCGTGCGCGCCACGCTTCGAAATAGCGGGCGCAACGCTAAACGGCCTAAGGCTACGATCGCTGCAACCGTCAGCAGGGCTTGGCCAACAGCAAGGCCGAACGCTGCGGCGCTGCTGACATGGGTCGTCGGGGCGAATGTCCCTAAAACCAGCAGCAACGGCACCACAGCGAGGTCTTGGAACAATAGGATCGCGAAACTTGTGCGGCCGGTGGTGGTGTTGAGCCGTTTCTCCTCAGACAGCACCTGGATCACCACGGCAGTAGAAGACATTGCCAAGGCGAGGCCGATGACGCCGGCGCTGATCCGGTTTTGCCCAAGAAGGATGGCGATACCAGCCAGTACTGCGGCGGAAAGTACGACTTGCAGGGAGCCGAGACCAAAGACCAGCCGCCGCATCACCCAGAGCCGCTCGAACGACAGCTCCAGGCCAATCATAAACAGCAGCAGCACGACGCCGAGCTGGGCGATCGGCTCTATCGACGCCGGCGTGCTGATGGTGATTGCCGAGAGCCAAGGCAGGTGGGGAATTAGCGAGGCAAGCCCAAACGGGCCGACAACGATGCCAACCAGCATAAAGCCGAGCACCGGGCTGACCCGTAAGCGGTGGAAAATCGGGATGACAACACCGGCCGCCGCAAGGACAATGAGCGCCTGCTTATAGAAAGAGGTATCGATCGGGGCGGTTTCCATCGGACAATCTTAACAGGTCACACGGACTTTTTTACGGAACCCTCGGAGTGCCCTGCCCCTCACCCCTTCGAGCGCCGTCGGATACAATGCCGCATCCGACACAGTAAGTGATCGGGTGTAACCACCTTCCGAATTGAGCTCTCTGCGATCGGCTGGGAGAAGCGCCCTGCGCCTTTCATGCGACAGGCTTCGATGGCCCTTGCTCGCATATCACTCAGCTATCGAAGGCATTAAAAGACCCTGCAGCACGCCTCAAACTCCCGCGAAAATGCTCAGCAACTGGAAAGCGCCGTCAGGCAGGTTCAGCGGACGGCTCGCTTCCTCTGCTCGACCGATCAACTTGGTTGGCTGGGTGCCACCTTCGGCTTGGCGGCGACCCCGCCCAGGGGACAGGCCGCAAGGTCCGCTGCGGGTCAATGACGTCGGTCCTGGATTCGCGGATGAGGGTCGGGTCCACCCCAACAAGCTGACAATTGCCCTCATCAGACGAACCGTCTCAGAGGTGCCATCAACGGACATTGCGGCAGTCTGACTGCCCGCTCGTGAAGCCTGCTGGGCTTATTGCTTCCGTTATGCTATCGACCCACGGAAATGGGGGCGACTTTACCTGTCATCACCGCTAAGGTGCCGCGGTTCGCCGATCGCCTGGAGGCGTGGGGAGCGGCGTTCTTGTTCGGCGCGTTCAAGTTGTTACCGCTCGATTGCGCTTCCGCCCTGGGCGGTGCACTGGGGCGCCGAATTGGCCCTTTTTTTGGCATCTCCAAACATGCTCGGCGCAGCCTCCGCCGCGCGTTCCCCGAGCTTTCAGAGACCGAGATCGCCCGCGTTGTTGCCAGCATGTGGGACAATCTCGGCCGCGTCGCGGCCGAATATCCGCACCTACGGAAGATAGGCGTCTTCGAACCGGGCGGGCGTGTCGAGACGCATGGCTTCGAGCATGTCGATCGAGCGGTTGCCGCCAGGCGGCGGATAATCGTCTTCTCCGGCCACATAGCCAATTGGGAGATCGGCATGCTTGCTGGGGTCCAGTACGGGATCTCGGTCGCGCAAATTTATCGAGCTGCGAACAATCCGCTGATGGATCGCATGATCGCGCGGTTCCGCGGCAATCGCGGGGAATTCATTCCGAAGGGCGCTATAGCCGCGCGGCGCGCGATCGCGGCGCTCAGCCGCGGCACGCATCTGGGCTTGCTCGCGGACCAGAAGATGAATGATGGCATTCCGGTGCCGTTCTTTGGCCGGCCCGCAATGACTGCCCCAGCCCTCGCTGTTCTGGCGCTCCGCTTTGATTGCGCCGTGCTGCCATTGCGGGTAGAGCGACTCGCTGGCGCTCGCTTCCGCGTCACAGTCTTCCCGCCGCTGCCCTTGCCGCGCAGCGGCGATCCTCATGCCGACGCCGCGGCGTTGATGGCTCGAGTCAATGCGATCTTGGAGGAGTGGGTCCGCGACCGCCCAGCGCAATGGCTCTGGGTGCACCGACGCTGGCCGGATTAGCCGCTGCTACTCAACCGCTATGCTCCCAGCCGGGGCATCCAGCACCGGGACGACATAACTTGCCGGTCGAGCGAGATGGGATCGAACCGTTGGTCCCTGCCAGCGGTGCAGCAGCAGAGAAGGTGTGTAGGGTATCTGATATTTCCCTTCCCGAAAGGGGCTGCAGGTTCGAGCTCCGCTTCTTTCGCTAGCCAGATGATATACGGCAGGCGGCGAGGGAGATGGCACCATCGTCGTTCGCCTCAAGGATACATTCGAGTCCTGGGTGACCATGTCAGATTCAAAAGAGCATTGTGAGTAATGCATATCCCGAAAATGCGGGGATAAGAGCAGCGGGAATGACGACCGGCGGAACAAAACGGCCTTCATTTGATCCCCTCCAGTGTCGCTTCCCAACAGGACAAGTCCCGGAGGGGGTACCATCGTGAAACTTCAGCCTGACTTGTTCCCTGCTCCGGTGGCTCAAATCGACTTGCCGACACCCGGCACAAGCCAAGGGTGGGGCTCGTCGCTCGTGCCAGTCTTGTCGACAATGCCGTAAACTTTCAGGCCCAGCGACCGAGCCACCGTTTTCGCCTGCTGCTTCGCCTCTTCCTTGCTCACTACGAGAAAGATCGACGGCCGGCCGATTACGTTGCCCGCATCATCTCGTTGCGAGATTGTCGCCACCAGCCCTTCGCGGGAGTCTTCGATCTTCAGACGGACTGACACTTGTGCCTCCTGAACCTGTGCTTCGCCGAGAGGCGCTCCGATCGCTTATGGGCTTCCAATACCGAACGGAAACGCGCCGTGAAACAGGGCGCTGACCAGTGCCGCTGCCGCGAGGACGAAACACGCAACCCAGAATTGGGAGAGCTTTGGGAGCGTCGGCGCCGGTCTGCAGTAACGCGGGCGAATTTGAACTTGCGGGGGCGGCGTAGCGCTGAAGTTGTGTTTCGGGAGCATCGGGACAACGCCACTGGCGATTCCCCTCGTCTCCGCCAATGGGCGGGAATTCCCTGGCAGTTCAGCGATAAGCCGTGCCAATTGCTCGACGGCCTCGCGGTTGCGCAGGGATGAAAGCCGGTCGGCCTCCTCCCACGGATCCAAGCCCAGGCGCGTGAGGGCGGAGATAACACTCAGCGGCATCCCTTCGGTCTCGTCCCCGACCTCCGCGAACAGAAATTTGTCGAGATCGGGCCGCAATGAGCAGAAGGACCCACGCAACGTCGTCGCGCCGGCGGTGGACTGGCGCGTGGAGAGTGATCGCCGCGCCATGGTCAATCCCTCCGCAGCACGAGCGCGCGGCGATGCGCCCAGGACGCGTCCCAGCCAGTCAGCATCGCTGTCAGGAGATCGCGCGCATATGGGAGTGTCGCCGTCTGGCCGCGCCGCTCCAGATTGGGGATCAGCATCTCTTGACGGCTAACGCGGAATTCCGCTTCGCAGATATGCCCATCGGGCTGTCGCAGATGAGTTTCGGCTTTGTGCACGGGCGCTCTCCTGCCGTCAGGCGGGAGCGCATCTGTCTCTCAGTCGGTGTCGAGCCGGGTCGATGGCACCGATGGGATGACCTTACCGGTTTCGGAGGTTACTGTCGAATCTCCCACGCGATCTTCTCGCCAAACCGGCCGAGCGGACACGGACCTCCGGGTGAGGAAGCTTTCTGAGCGCCCTCTCCAGGGCCCTCCTCGGTCCGAGATGTGCTTGCAACGATCTGGAAGCGGCGCCGTGACGCGGGCGCCCCAGCGCGCGACTTTGCAGGACGGGTTGCGCTCGGCTGGCTGAATACCATCAACTGGGCGTCGCTAAGCTCTTTGGGCGGCACGAATTTACGCAGATCGCAGCGCTCCCTGGCGGAGGCACATGATCGGGCCTGCGTGAGCGACCCATCGAGCACGGTGGAACGGGGTCGATCTTTATCCTCTGCCTTCTTAAGACAGCCCAATCGCGCGGGTCGTCTCTCCGACCCAAGCGCCCCGCTCACGTGAGCCCATCATATTAACTTGAGGGGTTGTTCGAACAGCCGGCAATAGCCCCTCACAAGTCGCCACCCGCGATCAAACCAGACCCTTCTCATCGCTCGCGAAAAAGGGCAAGGAGAACCGTCCGAAGAGATACTCTGCAGGCGTATGATCCGGGACGCGCGTGATCTCTGAGAATTGCAGGATCCCAGGAAAATGGCGAAACGCGAAAAAGTGCAGCGATCCGGTGAATTCGTGCTCTTTGACGTCCTATATGAGGACGGCACACGCAGCTCGAACCGCAAGGTGCCGAGTTCCGAATTGGGCAGTCTCGACGGGGACACACCCGCGAAACCCTACATCGAGGCACAGGATCGAAAGATCGCTGCGGTTTCTGGAAAACCGCGTGGCCCGATCAAGTCGGTATCGCGCTCATCGATGCGGTAAGCCGCAACAGCAAATACAGGAGGCGAACGATGCCCCGGAAACCCAATTATCGATTTGAACGTGCCGAACGAAACCGGGCGAAGGAAGCCAAAAAGGAAGAAAAGCTAAAGCGGCAGCAGCAGCGCGCGTCGGCACGGTCGGCTGATGAAACCCCGCAGCCGACTTCGGGGCCCGCACAAAATTGACCCTCGTCCGAACTGAGGGAGCTCCTCGCTGGCCAATCGCACCCTGTTCATTTGGCAGCGCACGCACGAGGGCGCGCCACACCTCCTTGATCAGGTGGGCAAACCGATTTGACCGACAGGAAGACGCCATCGAGATTGACCACGATCTGTCGCCGCCAATCGGCGAGCGACATCTCGACGGCCCGACACAGGATGCCGATGCCGGCATTCGCGACCATCACATCGAGGCGTCCAAAGCGCTGTTCGGCAGCGTCGATGACACCGGGCCAAGTCTCCTCGACGCTGACGTCCTGGCGCAAAAAACAGCCTCGCCGCCGGTCTCGGCGATCCTGGCCACGAGCGCCTGACCGCTCGCATCCGCGAGATCGGTAGCCACCATCTTGGCGCCTTCGCGCGCGAGCGTTATGGCACAGGCGGCGCCGATCCCCGAGGCTCCGCCGGTCACGATCGTAGCTTGCCCTCGACCTGACCCATCGCCACCCCCTCTTCCGCCGAATGATGTTGGTTTAACCGAAGGCGCCAAATCCCACCGCGCCCGATCTCGCCTCGGCGTACCGCCGTGCCGCAGCGCTCGCCGCCTTGGGTCAACTATTACTTCGGCTGACTTGCGCGATGATCGGCGATGTGCGTGTGCCGCTCTGAGCCGGCTAGGCCGCCCTCACCCCTCACTCACCCACCGCAACAACGAGGACCCATTGTCGGATGCCGGCTTACGGGCCAAGATCAGCCGAGAGCCCGGGACAGCGTCTCCCAGCCTTAGTCTGGAAGATACATCTCCTCCATGGAGCGTAGACGCGGCTCGTCCAGAATGCGGCCATTGCTGGCGACGCCCCAGGGACTCTGAGCCGCCTGGGCACGGAGCGCATCTAGGGCCAATGTGCCGCGCTGCTGAAAATCACTCAGGAAATCCCAGTTGGCCTGCAAGCCTGCCATGGTGGTCAGCGCGGGAAACCAGGCCGCGGCGGCCCCGGCATCCTGCTGCGCCTGTAACGAGGGATACGGCGACAGGTGGGCGGGAATGAGGGGGACGACGGGGCCGGGAATGAGGCGGATCGCCTCCTGAATTTCTTCCCAGGTGCGCAAGCCATTGGGGCAGATGACATCGACCTGCGCTTCCGCTTGGTAGGCCTGGCAGCGTTCAATAATCTCCGCAAAGCTGGCGCCCGGCACGCCGCCAAGATCGCACCGGGCCATGATCACGAAGTCCGGGTCGAGAGCCTGTTTGGCATCCATCGCCGCCCGGAGCTTTCCGACCATCTCCTGAATCGAGATACAGCGGCGGCGGGGGCCGGATTTCGGCGGAAACGTCTGGTCTTCAATGTGGGCGCCAGCGATGCCCGCCTGAATGTATTCCCGCACGGTGTAATGCGTACTGATGGCATCACCGTAGCCTGTGTCGGCATCCGAGAAGACCGGGATGTCAACGGTCAGGACAATCTTCCGGGCATTGTCCACCATGTCGCGCATACTGGTCCCGGAGTCGGGCCAGCCCAGTTGGTGCGCCGAGGTATTGCCCCCGGACATGTAGAAGGCGTCATAGCCCAGCGCTTCCGCCATCTTCGCGCCAATGGGATTGATCCCGCCCGCTAAGACAAATAATTCGGGCCGTTGAAACAAGGCCTTCAGTCGGGTCGTCATACGTTGACGCTCTGGCATATGCAGTCTCCTCGTGTGTAACCGAGCCGACCTGACGTCGCGGGGTGCCTCATGCTGCCGGGGGGTGTCTTCCGCGTTAGGCACTCACCGGCACCGTGGCGCTGATCCGCGGAACCCCTACCGAGCGCGTTGTATGGCCCTGGCCTGTGAGGTCGTCAGCGAGGACCACATCACCCGGTCCAAAGCGGCGCGTGGTGCCATCGCCGATCCCGATCTCCATCTGCCCTTCGAGAATAAAAATGTATTGTCGCCGGGGCGCGGTGTGCCAATCGCTCGAATAGTCCGCAGCGAAACGGCGGAACATGAGGTTGGCGCCCGCCTGAAGCGTCACGTTGTGGATCTCCTCAGTCGGCTGAGGGAGATCCTCGAAATGGGTCTGACCGTCGTCGCCCGTATATATCCGTACGATCATGCGCGTGCTCCTTTCCACAGAGAGATTATCATGCACGCAAAGGCGTACTCCGCGTCACATTGAATCGTTTTGGGTTGGCGGGATTTGCGTCAGCTTGACAGTGGGGGTCGGCAGGTGCGGCTATGTCAGCCGCCTTGTCCGGCTGAGGATTGCGAGATGGCGGTGACGATACCGCGGAGGCGGATGAGCGAGACCGAGTGGCGGACGCGAGTCGATCTCGCGACCTGCTACCGGCTGATCGAGCTGTTTGGCTGGTCGGACCTGGCCAACACGCGCATCACGGCGCGAATACCCGGAACGCCCGAGCATTTCCTGATCAACCGCGTTGAC
>JBJMQW010000150.1:0-7200 GCA_045802495.1 Allostellaceae bacterium
GACCTCGATGCGCCCGTCGTTCCACAGCCAAATCGCCACGACCCCGGTGCTGACCACCAAAGCCGCATTCAGGAGGTTGAGCGACAAGCCAAGCGTCGTGGTCAGGCGCGTCTGCTGGTGGAACGCGTCGGTCAGATCATCCACCGCGCTACGCACGAATTCGTCCTCGTCGCGCGGCCGGGCGAATAATTTCACCGGTGCGATGTTCGTGTAGCTGTCGACGACGCGGCCGGTGAGGGCGGAGCGCGTCTCCGACATGTGGCGCGAGCGGGTACGCAGGCGCGGGACGAAATAGCGCAACAGCACTGCATAGCCGGCGAACCACAGCAGCACCGGGACCGCCAATCGCGCGTCGTTCGACGCCATCAGCATGATCGCGCCGCCGCCATAGACGAGGATGTACCAGACCGCGTTGGTCGCCGAGACGATGCTCTCGCGCAATGACGGGCCCGTTTGCATGACGCGCTGCGCGATGCGGCCGGCATAATCGTTTTGGAAGAAAGTCCAGCTCTGCCGCACGACATGCCAATGGCTCTGCCAGCGGACGAGGTTGGACAAGCCGGGGATGATCGCCTGATTGGTGATCAGGTTCTGCAGGCAGAGCGCGGCGGGGCGCGCGACCAGCAGGACGAGCGCCATGCCGACGAGCTGCGGCCAATTGTCGTGCAAGAGCGAGCCCGGCTCATGCCCGGAGACCAGCTCCACGACGTGACCGATAAAGACGGGTATCGTCGTATCGAGAATCGCGACGATGAAGCCGGTGACGAAGAGGGCGGCGACGAGCCGCCGCGCCTGACCCGCGTAATGCCAATAAAACGCCGCGAGCCCGGCCGGCGGCGGAACCTCGGGCGGCAGCGCGGTAGGCTCCAAAAGGCTTTCGAAGAACCGGAAAACGCGCATCACTCCCGCGATTATCTCCATTTTACGGGGCATTTGGCCGGTCTCGGGCAAGCCCTCGCGCTGTTTCGTATTTACCGGCGGAGAGTCCCAAACGCCGTCAATGTATCGCGGTTCTCTCCGATTTTCACGATCTACGCTGCCGGCTCGGCCGCGCTGAAATCCTCGGATCGTATCCCGACGGCGCCGTGCGATCCACTGTGGGCTGATTCTGCGCGCACGCGGAACTCTTAAAGTATAGATTCCTCCGCGGCGTGAGCAGTTCCGTGCTGCTGGGATGGTACGATGGACCGGCGCAGGTTTTTGGCAGCTGTGTTAGCCGCGGCCGGGCTTCCGCGAGGCGAACTCGCGCAGGCGGCGGCGAAGATGTATCGCATCGGCTGGGTCACCGCGCAAAGGGCGGTGAGCTTGGTGCCGTACCTCGACGCGTTCCGCGGCGGCTTGGCCGATCGCGGCTATGTCGAAGGCCGCAACCTCGTGATCGAGTACAGGTACGGCGATGACGCGATCGAGCGTGTGCCTGAGCTTGCGGCTGAGCTGGCGCGCATTCCGGTAGACCTGCTCGTGGCGCAGGGCGCCGCTGCCTTCGAAACCCACGGCCTCACGGTTCCCGTCGTTTACGGTATCAGCGCCGATCCCGTTTCGGCGGGGTTCGCCGACAGTCTCGCGCGTCCGCGCGGCAACATGACGGGCCTCACTTTCATGGCCGTTGAAATGAACGGTAAGCGCCTCGAATTGCTGCGAGAGATCATCCCAGGACTGCACCGCGTCGCGATAGTGGGCAATCCCGAGCACCCCGGTTCACATCTCGAGCGCGGCTTTTCGGAGGAGACCGGGCGACGCCTGAATATCGAGATTGCCTATTTCCCGACTCGCGACCGCTCCGAGCTGACCACTGCCTTTGCCGCAATGGGGGAGGAGCTGCCGCAGGCGAATTTCGGTGCTCGCCGACGGTTTTGCGATCCAAAACCGCCAGGAGATCATCGATTTCGCGATGAGCCACCGTGTCCCGGTGATTTCGGGCTGGCCGATATTTGCACAGAGCGGCGCGATCTGCACCTACGGACCGCGCCTTACCGAATCCTACCGGCGGCTGGCCTATTATGTCGACCGCGTCCTCAAGGGCGCGAAGCCCGCCGACCTCCCGATCGAGCAGCCGACACAATTTGAGCTGGTGGTCAATCTCAAAGCCGCGAAAGCCCTCGGCATAACCATTCCCCAGTCGGTCGAGACGCGTGCCGACCGCGTGATCGAATAAGCGGGCATGGGCTGACGAAAATGAAGCGCCGCACGTTTCTGGCGACGATCCTCGTCACTGCTTGCCGCCCGCGAGTAATCGTCGCGCAGGGTAGGGCGAAGGTCTACCGGATCGGCTGGCTTACGGCGCAGCAGCCATCAAGCCTCGTCCCCTACGTCAAGGCGTTTCGTGCCGGCCTTGCCGAATTCAGCTATGTCGAGGGCCACAACCTGGTTATCGACTTTCGGTACGGCGACGACGCGATTGAGCGCGTGCCTGAACTCGCAACACAGCTGGTTCGGCTTCCTGTCGATCTGCTGGTCGCGCAAGGTGCAGCCGCCCTCGTAATCAGTAAGCTGGGCCTTCCAGTTCCCATTGTGTACGGATTCAGCGGCGATCCCGTTTTGGCAGGCTTTGCCGACAGCCTCTCTCGACCCCGCGGTAACATGACAGGCGTGACCCTTCCTGGCGGCCGAACTCACCGGAAAGCGCCTGGAGCTACTGCGAGAGATAATTCCGGAACTGCGCCGCGTAGCAATCGTCGCCCGCCCCGAGCATCCAGGCCAGCACCTTGAGCGGGCTTACTCTGAAGCGACGGCTCAGCGGCTCGGCATAACCACCGAATATTTTCCGACACGGAACCGCGACGAGCTCACTGCTGCATTGGCGGCAATCGCGGAGAACCCGCCGCAGGCGATCTCCGTCTTTGCAGATGTCTTCACGATGCAGAACCGGGAGGAAATTATCGATTTCGCCACGAGCCGCCACATACCGGTAATTTCCGGCTGGCCGGAATTCGCTCAGAGTGGCGCGCTGTGCACCTATGGGCCGAGTCTCGACGCGTCGTATCGGCGGCTCGCCTATTATGTAGACCGAATCCTCACGGGCGCGAAGCCCGCCGACCTTCCGATCGAGCGGCCGACGAAATTCGAGCTGGTACTCAATCTCAAAGCCGCGAAAGCCCTCGGCATAACCATCCCCCAGTCGGTCGAGACCCGTGCCGACCGCGTGATCGAATGAGCCCGCCCGCCGCTCGCGCGGCGACTCGGCCACGGCGGCCGCTGTACCAGAAATATTTCATTGCCCTTTTTGCTGCCGTGGTCGTGCCATTGTTGATCAATGGCGCCAGCGAGGCGTGGTTCGGCTATCGGGATCAGCGCAGCTCACTGAGCCAGCAGCTGCACGCCGAAGCACGCTCGGCCGCGGCCAAGATCCAAGGTTTTCTCGACGACATTGCCGATCAATTGCAGTGGACGGTGCAGCTGCCGTGGCGCGAAGGCATGGACGAGCGGCACCGCTTCGACGTGCTGCGGCTGTTGCGCCAGGTGCCGGCGGTGCTCGAGGTCACGCTGGTCGACGGCAACGGCATCGAACGGCTGCACGTCTCGCGGGTCGAGACCGATGTCGTAAACAGCGGCGTCGACCGCAGCAACGACCCTGCGGCGATCGGAGCCCGAACGAGCCGCATCTGGTATGGCCCGGTGACGCTGTACGCCGGCTCCGAGCCGCATATGACGGTCGCCGTCGCCGGGGCGCGCGAGATCAACGGTATCACGATCGCCGTGATCAATCTCAAGCTGATCTGGGACGTGATTTCGGCGATCCACGTGGGCCAGTCGGGTGATGCGTTTGTGCTCGACCGCTCGGGGCGGCTGGTCGCGCATCCCGACATCAGCCTAGTGTTGCGCGGTGATGACGACCCGGCAGCGGCACGTCTCAAACAGTTGCAGCAAGTGGCAATAGCCGGCGGTGGCGAGACTGCCGAGGGCAGCAATGCCGAAAGCCGCTGGGTCATTGCCGCGATGGCGCCGATACCGGGGCCAAATTGGATGGCCTTTGTCGAACAGCCGGCCTCCGAGGCGCTGACGCCGATCCGGGAGGCGCTATGGCGAACCGGGTTGCTGTTGCTCGTCGGCGCGCTGTTTGCCGCGATGCTCGCTTATTTCCTGGCGCGGCGCATGACCGGGCCGATCGCTTTGCTGGAGAAGGGCGCCGAAGAGATCGGCGCCGGGCATTTCGACCATAAGATCGAGATCTCTACCGGCGACGAACTCCAAGGGCTGGCGCAGCGGTTCAACGATATGGCGGTCGAGCTCGCGGTTTCGCAGGAACGCTCGGAGCGGATCGCGCGCCTCAAGCGGTTTCTCTCGCCGCAGGTCGCCGAGCTGGTCGAGGGCAGCGATCAAGAGGCGCTGCTCGACAGCCATCGTGCCGAGGTGGTCGTGATCTTCTGCGATCTGCGCGGCTTCACCAGCTTTTCGGGAGCCGCCGCGCCCGAAGAGGTGATGGGGCTCTTGCAGGAATATTACGAGGCGCTCGGCGCGATCATCACCCGCTATGAAGCGACGTTGACCTGCTTCATGGGCGATGGGCTGATGCTGCTCTTAAACGCACCGGTACCGTGTCCCGAACCGGCGCTGCGCGGTGTGCGGATGGCGGCCGAGATGCAGGCTTCGGTTCAGTCCTTGATCACCCGCTGGCGGGCGCGCGGCCACATTGTAGGCTTCGGAGTGGGTCTCGCCAAAGGCCAGGCGACGGTCGGTCGCATCGGCTATGAGGGGCGCAGCGACTACACCGCGATCGGCAATGTCGTAAATCTGGCCCAGCGGATCTGCGCTGCGGCCGAGGACGGGCAGATCCTGATCGATGCGACGGTGACGGAGGAGGTCGGCGACGCGTTCGCCTTGGCGCCTCTCGGCACCCGCCCGCTGCGCGGCTTTGCCGAAGGCGTACCGGTCTTTTCGGTGAAGCAGGATTTGCCGCGGGCCGGGTTCGAAGAGCGTGCACAGACAATGGGTGAACGATGGATTACGTAACTCTCGGCAGAACTGGATTGCAGGTCAGCGTCGCTGGGCTTGGGTGCGCCGGGTTCAGCCAATTGGGGCTGGCAAGGCAAGTGCGAGGCGGACGCGATTGCAATAATCCGCCAGGCTCTCGAGCTCGGGATCAATTTGTACGACACCGCGGCGGCCTACGGCACCGAAAGCGTGCTCGGCAAGGCGATCAAATCGGTGCGGCGCGAGGAGGTCGTGATCTGCACCAAAGCGCCGTTCACCTTCAGCAATCCGCACTCGACCCCAGAAGGGATCATTGCCAGCCTCGACAGGTCACTGCGCCAGCTCGATACCGACTACATCGATGTCTACCAGCTGCACGGCGTGCCCCCCGGGGCCTACGACCATGCCCTGAACGATCTGGCCCCGGTGCTGCTGCGGGAAAAGGAGAAAGGAAAATTCCGTCATCTCGGGATTACCGAAACCGCGCCCCACGACCTCGAGCACCAGACACTAAATCGGGCAGCACAGGACGGCGTCTGGGACGTCGTGATGGTCGGGTTCCACATGATGCATCAGAACGCGCGGGACCGGGTCTTTCCGCTGACCCGGACGAACCGGGTAGGGACACTGCTGATGTTCGCCGTGCGCAATATCTTCTCGCAACCCGAACGCCTGCGGGCGACGGTGCACGATCTGGCGGCGGCCGGAGAAGTCCCGCAATGGCTTGCCGACAGCGCGGATCCGCTCGGTTTTCTGATCCACCCAGGCGGCGCCAGCGCAATTCCGGATGCCGCCTATCGTTTCGTGCGGCACGAGCCGGGTGTCGATGTCGTGTTGTTCGGCACCGGCGACCCGGAGCATCTGCGCACCAATATCGCCTCGATCCTCAAACCGCCGCTACCCGAAGCTGATCGCGCCCAGCTGCTGGCGCTCTTTGGCCATCTGGTCGGGGTCGGGCTCGATGCGCCGCATCTATCGCAACCCCGCCGCTAACCCGCATTCCGACGGCTCGCCCGGTCTTTTGGCATGAATCCTGCGACAGGTTTCTTGCTCTCGAACCTGCGCGAGGAGTCATCGAAATGGGCAGGCAAGAAGGTGCGTGGCTCAGGCAATTGCGGCTCCCCAGGATTGTTGCTGTCGACCTAGAAGACAGCCAACCAGGCCGACCGGGAAGAGCTACACCATGAAGCGCACGGCCGAAATCGTCGGCTGTGGCCTCGCCGGTCTGGTCACCGGGCTGGCGCTGGCGCAAAAAGGCTGGCGGGTGCGCATCCACGAGCGGGAGAGTTCGCTGCGCACGAGCGGTGAAGGCATCTTTGTGTGGGAGAGCGGATTACGAGTGCTCAACGCGCTCGGGGTGCTGTTTCCGGCAAGTGACGATGGCATCCGCATCGTGCGGCACGAGAGGCGCAATCATCGAGGCGAAAATATTTCGAGCAGCTGCTTTGGTGAAAATTTCCGCCTTTGTGCATTGTTGCGAGAGGATCTGCTGACGGCGCTCGAACATGCATTCCTAGAGACCGGTGGAACCATCTTATTCAACTTGCGCGCCGTCGTCGCAGATCTCGACGGCTCCGTGCACTTTGCCGACGGACGCTCGTTGCGCGCAGACCTGGTTGTCGCCGCCGATGGTCGCGATTCTTCAATCCGGGACAGTCTGCGACTACTGAAGTGGCGACTTTCAACCAACCAGGTCGGCTATGGGGCTCTGGTTCCGGAGGCGGTCGCAACGGCCTCCGACGGCACGTATCACGAGTACTGGAACGGGCCACATCGTCTGCTCTACGCGCCGTGCGCCGCCGGGTTCGCGTGGGTGCAGCTGACTTCGCCCGCAACCGACACACCGGGCGAGGTGGTCCGTCTCGATCATGAATTCTGGCATTCGCTCTTTCCCACTCTAACGTCCATCCTCGATCGCATCCCCGTTGGCACTCGCGCCGATCGGTTCGAGATCATCCGGCTGGAAGCCTGGTCGGAGGGCAAAGTGGCCGTCGTCGGCAACGCGGCCAACGCGCAGCCGCCCTTTCTCAGCCATGGAGTGGGTTGCACGATGATGTCGGCCTTCTCACTGGCTCAGGCGGTCGATCACGCGGACAATGTGGTGGATGGTCTGGCGGCGTGGGAACTGAGAGAGCGCGCCTTCAGCGAGTGGACACAATGGGTTGCCTACTGGTACGGGCAACTGGCTTTTCTGCCGGCGGGGCCTCGCATCGTCACACTCAAAGCAATAGATGCGAGCCCTTGGGTAAGGCGTCGAACCCTGCTCGCCGCCGCCTGCCGGGATGTCAC
>JBJMQW010000151.1:0-5789 GCA_045802495.1 Allostellaceae bacterium
GCGCCGAGGCCGGAATCGATAAGAACCTCGTCAGCCAAAAACCGCCGTTTCGAGCGACGCCGGCGAGCGGTTCCGCCGGTACCGGCGTGCAGATCGACCGGGAAACTGAAACCAAAACGCCGATTTATAAGCCGGCGCAGCGATAAGGCGGCGGCGAACACTGCTCCGAAAGCCTCGGACACCCGAATTTTCCTCGCGCGGCCCGCGTGATGATCAAAATCAGCTTCGACCGACTGCTACGTGACACCGTGAGAATTCCGGCTTAAACCGCTTCACTCGAAAGCTCCAACAGGGGGCCAAAGGGAATGCGAAGCGGCAAGCTGGTGATCGCCGTGGGCGGCGGTCCGACGGCGGTGATCAATCAATCTCTGGCCGGTGCGGTGCTCGAAGCGAGACTGTTTCCTCAGATCGAGCGGATCTATGGCGCGCGCTACGGGGTGCGCGGCATCGTGAACGAGGATTTCGTCGACCTTTCGGCCGAAAGCCGGGCCAATCTCGAAGCGATCGCCGACACGCCGTCCTCGGCCCTGGGCTCGACGCGAGACAAGCCCGATCTGGCCTATTGCCGAGATATCTTCGCATCGCTGAAGGTCCACGGCGCGTCCTGGTTCCTCTATATCGGCGGCAACGATACGGCCGATACCGTGCGCATCGTCAGCGAGGAGGCGGCGAAGGAGGGCTACGACCTGCGCTCGATCCACATTCCCAAGACCATCGACAACGATCTGATGGAAAACGACCACACGCCAGGCTTTCCCTCGGCGGCGCGATTCGTGGCCCAGGCATTCATGGGAGCCGACCTCGACAATCGCTCGCTGCCGGGCGTTTACGTCGCGGTAATAATGGGCCGCCATGCCGGGTTTCTGACCGCCGCATCTGCCGCCGCAAGGATGGTCGAGGGCGACGGTCCGCATCTGATCTACCTACCTGAGCGCATCTTCGACGAAGCCAAATTCGTGTCCGAGGTCAAGTCGGTCCATGACAGACTCGGGCGCTGCGTCATCGCGCTATCTGAAGGAATCCACGACAGGGGCGGCACGCCGCTCTCGGTCAAGCTCGCCGAGAGGGTGGAAAAAGATGCGCACGGCAATGTCCAGCTGTCCGGCACCGGCGCGCTCGCCGATCTTCTGTGCGAGGAGATCAAATCCAAGCTCGGCATCAAGCGCGTGCGCGGCGATACGTTCGGCTATCTTCAACGCTCCTTCGCCGGCTGCGCCTCGGACGTGGATCGGAGGGAGGCGCGCGAAGTCGGCGAATTCGCCGTAAAGCAGGCGATCTGGGGGACGGGCGACGGCTCGGTAGCGATCCGGCGTATCGGCGATTACTCCGTCGATTACGCCCCAGTGAAGCTGGCCAAGGTTGGCGGTAAAACCAAAGTAATGCCGGATGTGTTCATCGCAATCTCGGGCAACGACGTCACCCCCGCCTTCCAAGCCTATCTGCGGCCGTTGCTGGGTAGCGATCTGCCGCAGCCCGCCCGTCTGCGCGGCGCCACCATCGCCAAGGTGCTGAAGCGGTAGGACGCGATATCACCACTGATGATGGAGCGCGTGGCCGCTGACCCTTTTGACCTGAGCGCGACCTTATTGCACGGATCGGTCGTTAGGCGGCGAGGATTGGACGGTGTATCAGGGCCCGTTCCTGACCCTGGGCAGCCACCGTGCCATTCAAAGCGAACCAAGATCGCCGCCGTCACATCCTGAAGCAGCGGCACAGAGTGACGAATTGGGCTGCCTATGACATCGCGTTGCGCCAGCGCGGGAGCCTGACCGTGTGGTTCACGGAAGCAGCGATTGCGGCGTGGAAGGCCGAGCCACGCTGCACGCGTGGCGGTCAGCCGCGCTACTCGGCGTTGGCGATCACCACGGCGCTGACGCTGCGGGCGGTTTTCCGCCTGGCGCTACGCCAGACCGAAGGGCTGATCGCATCCCTTCTTCGGCTGTTTGGTCTTGATCTCGCAGCACCCGACCATTCGACGATCAGCCGACGGGGCGAGGCATTGCCGGTGTCGCGACCACGACCAGGCAGCGAACCGGTTCACTTGCTGGTGGACAGCACAGGGCTCAAGCTCTGCGGTCCCGGTGAGTGGCTGGTCGAGAAGCACGCCGCAAAGGTGCGTCGGTGCTGGAGAAAGCTCCATATCGGGGGAGGGAGATGAATTCGGACCCTCGGTCCCCAGCCACGGTGAGTTCTGTTGTCGCGCTCTGGCGCTCGGTTGCCTAGGAGGTCTGGGTGGAGCGGGCGCCGCGATTCAGCGCGATTTTTTCTGCTCGGCGAGCCATTCCATGGAACGCGCATAAGGTTACTACGAACCCAAGAAATTCGGATATCCCCTGCGAGGTCTCTTGCGAGGTCAGCAAGTTCCCTATACGTTCTCAAACTGTGCTTCCCAATTCCAATCCTCAAAATGAGCTCTTGATGGCGGACCAGATTGTCATCACCGAGAAGACCAGCCAGGCGAAAGATATCCGTACTGCCATTGGTTCTCGCTACGGTGACATCCTTCCGGCCGAGGGCCATCTGCTCGACCTGCTCGAACCGGAGGATGTGATGCCGGCCTGGAAGCGCTGGTCACCGATTCTCCTGCGGCCCGACGGCCTTTACGGCACTCGCCCGGCTGAGGGCGGCAACAAGGCGGCTAAGCTCAAAGCCATTCGAGAAGCCCTGCGCTCGGCCAAACGAGTCTGGCTGGCGACCGACTGCGATCGCGAGGGTCAGCTCATCGGTCAGGAAATCCTCGAGCATTACCAGTACCGAGGCCAGATCATGCGGGTGCTGTTCACCGCGCAGGATTCGCAGACGATCCGCGACGCATTCGCCGGGGCGAAGCCCAACTCGGAATATGCCCGCCTTTACGCCGCCGCTGTCGCGCGCCGGCAGGCCGACCAGATCTACAACCTGTCGTTGACCCGAACCGCGACGGTCATTCTGGGCCGAGGGGCCAGGGGTGTGATCGGGGTTGGCCGGGTGAAGACGCCGACCTTGGCAATCGTGTGCAAGCGCGAGTTGGAAATCCGGAACTTCGTGCCGCTTGCTTATTTTGAGGTTGTTGCCGCCGCCAATGTGGCGGGCGATCAATTCCGGATGCGGCACGCGCCTCAGCGGCGGATTGTCCGGCGAGAGCTTGCCCAGGAAGTGGTCAACGCGGCTCGGGGCTTCGAAGGCCCGCTTGACGTGCGCGTCGAGGACAAGCGGCAAGGATCGCCCAAGCAACACGATCTGCCTTCGCTGCAGAAATTTTGTAGTTCGCGCTTCGGCTGGCCAGCGGCCAAGACGTTCGAGGTGGCGCAGGAACTCTATGACGGCCAGGGCAAGAAGATCATCACCTATCCCCGCGCCGAGGTCCGCTACCTGCCGGAGAGCTTGATAAAGGACGTTCCGCGGATCGTGGCCGGACTGCGGGCGGGAAAATCATTCAGCGCAATGCCGGTGCCCGAGCCGCTGGTTATTCGCAAGGGTACGAGCGGCAGTTTCTACGACAAGGGGCTGGAAGGGGCGAGCCACCACGCCGTTATTCCCAACGTCAACACGGTCGATGAACTGCGAGAGATCTGGCCCCGCCTTTCGATCGACGAGAAGAAGGTGTTCGACGTCATCGCGCGGGCCTATTTGGCCGCAATCGTGCCCGACTTCCGCTACCGGCAGACAACCGCGACGCTTGACGTCCGCGGCTTTGCTTTCCGGGCTGCGGGTCGCCAGCCCATCGAGCTCGGCTGGCGCGCGGCATTTCCTGACTGGCAGCCCGCCGACGAAAAGGGCGACGACGCGCAATTGCTGCCGGCACTCCGCAATGGCGAGATCACACAGTTGGAAAATCCGACCATCGAGGACAAGGAAACCCGCCCGCCGCCGCGTTACAACGAAGGCACTCTGATCGAGGCCATGCAAAACGCCTGGCGCTTTGTCGATAACGAGGTCCTGCGGGAACGGCTGAAGGAGGCCAAGGGCATCGGCACGCCGGCGACCCGAGCCGAGATCATCGGGGGGCTGAAGAAGCAGGATTTTCTGATCGCCCAGGGCAAGAACATCGTCCCCACCGAGATGGGCCTGTCGCTGTTCGGAGTTCTCAAACAGGCCGATCCGGCGCTGGTCGATCCGGGCGTAACGGCGCAACTCGAATGCCTGCTCGACGAGGTCCTAATCGGCAAGCAGGAGATGGTCGGCGCGATCGATGCGGTGTGCTATGTCGCTCAACGCATCATTGGCAAGCTCAAGGAAGACATTTCAGGCCAACGACCGCCACAGCTCAGCGCTGCAGTGAACCGCGACGCTGGAGGTCGTCCACCGACGCCGGCAATGAAACGTTTTGCCGACAGCGTCGCCCGGCAGAAGGGCATCAAGCCTCCGGCCGGATACACGAAATCGGGATCCATCTGCCGTACATTCCTCGACCGGCACGCGCCCAAGAAAGCCGGCGGTGATCCGTCTGGAGAGACCGGCGCCAAACCGCCAAGTCAGGCGCAGGTATCGTTCGCCGAAAAGATTGCGCGGGAGAAGGGGCTCATCATTCCCGACGAGACCAAGGCCAGTTCGGCTGCCGTGTCCGCATGGATTGCATCAAACCTGGGCACGGAGCGCGGCAAGGGCTGTCGGAAGACTGCCAATGCCAACCAGCCGCCGGGATCAACGCCGCCTAAGTCGACAGCGCCAAAGAGGACGCCACGGAAACGCATGCCCGATGCTGGTAGCGGTCCAGCAACGCCTGCTCGCCACAGTTCGAGACCAGGACGAGGCGCTCGGCATTCTGATTGGGGCGTTCGCGATTAACCGGTGCTGCGGCGATCGTGCGCTTGGCCCCACTATTCGGGGATCGTGGTAGCCCGCTTCAGCGCCCTCCAGTCATTTCTCGTACTGAAGCGCCACATCGCCCAGTGGTCTCGAGGGGCGGGCGTCGTTGCTTCCTGCGCCAGTCGGCGCACGCGAGCGGCTGACCTCCCATCGCTGAGTACTACCGTACCATCCTTCAGATTTTCACCACTACATTGGGACAGACGCAGAGCACCAACACGATACGGACTTCACCGAAAATCATGTCGGACCGAATTTCCAACTCGTCGTCAAACCTTTTCAACTTCAACCCTTAATGGATGCTCCTCGATCTTGGCCATCAACGCCGAGATCTGCGAGGCACCTCAGCTCCTACCCATCTGAGATGTAGAACAGCACGTCGTCACCTCATCCGCATCACGCCCGCCAGCCGCTTTTGCGCAAATCTTTTCGAGGGGGTGGGCGTCTTCTTCGGCCGTCGCCCGGAACACCTGCCGGCAGAAATAGAGGTCTAAAGAGATCGCAGCTGCTCCGCTACAGCACAGAGGTGCCGAAGCGGTCACCGGATGGCATCGACAACCGTGACTCTCTGATGCGGGAACGAGGCTTCGAATCCCCCTTCGTCCACCAGCTCAGCGTTCCGGGCCACGACCGGCGGAAACCGATGCCGGCGATGGGAGGTCGGTCTCATGCCCGCGGCCTACAGTCTGGCCGGCGCAGGAGCCCTGCCGGAAGCCAACGTGCCGATTGATCCGATACATAGCGAATACCGCCGGCCAACCTTGTTGCCATGCCTCCGTCAAAACCAGAAAATGCCACTTGCCGTCGCCGTAATTCTGGCGGATGCCGGAATAAGCGGTCAAAAAGCTCCGGGAGGTCTCGCAAAATGTCTGTGTTCGTCGCAGCCGCGCCCGCGCTGCCCTGGTGGAAGGAACCAACCAAGGACCAGTGGTATGCCTATATCGCTGCTTGGCTCGGTTGGACGCTCGATGCCTTCGACTTCACGATCTTTCTGCTGATCA
>JBJMQW010000152.1:0-5725 GCA_045802495.1 Allostellaceae bacterium
GGAAGAGCAGACGGCAGAAGAACGTGCCAATCTCCAAGGAGACCGAGGCATGACCGAGGAGGCAATCCGGGTTTTGACGAAGCCGTCGTCGCCGTCTTATTCCCGCGCATTGGCAGCGTTGCGCGACTACCCGAGAATGGTGGGACCGGCAGCTCGGCTGGGAGCCGGCTGACTACGACAAGGATCAGACGCCGTATCGCGCTGATGCCGACAACCTGAGGCGCTTTCTCGAGACCGAGGTCTTACCGTGGTACGAGAAGCGGGAGCTGGAGCTTGATCACCGACCGCTAATCCGTTCTCAGGCACACGGTGAAGCCGTCGATCCCGATCGGCTCGAGCGTCTCGCCCGTTACGAGGTTCATCTCGACCGAAAGCTCGAACGCATGCTGGCCATGTTGTTCAAGCTGCAGGAACTGCGGCGCGCCGCAAACCTGACCTAAATCCGTTTCGCAAAAATCGTCTATCCGAGTTTTGAGCGCACTCGGGATCTTCCCGGGTTATTGATCGTGCAGAAGGGTCCGTGTAGGCCCAGTGACCACGAAGCTGTGCGTTTTGGCCATCTAGGGCTCGCCGCACGATTTGTTCAAAACTGCACGCTAAGCGATCAGTGCATCGTCGCCCGGGTCCGCCGTTTCGGCGCCAAAGTGGCGGCGAGCTTTGTCAACCATGCGACCGCGCCCGGCGTGCGATGCCACGCCGCGCCGCATTCCGTGACGTAGTAGGTCGCCTCGTCCGGACCACCCATGGTGATGTAGCCCTCGTTTGAGCTCACCGCGGGCTTCGTGCCGGCCAGGATGGCAGGCAAATGCTCGTTCGCGGACCAGGCATCTCTGACCAGCGCTGCGGCCTGCTCGTCGCTGCCCCCGTTCTCGCGAAAGGCCACGAGCGCCTGGGTATAGAGCCAGAACGCGCTGCCGTCCTCATGGGCGGCCAGCAGCTCCTTGAGCGCGCTGTAATTGTCTTGTTTGAGCAGGCACCCGGCGAGGACGTACCGGATCCCCTGATTGTCGTTCGGGTTCAACTTGAGCATGTCGCGGTAGTGGGCGAGGGCGCCGTCGACGTCGCCAAGCTGCAGGAGCGTGCTCGCGAGACCGGCCCTGGCCCGCATATAGGGGCGAGTTTCGAGAAAGCCCCAGAAGTGGCCAGCATACTGCTTGAAACCCTCCGGTCCGAGCGCCAACTCCCCCGCCTCGACGCCCTTCGCGTAGTAGTCTCGAGCCTCCTCGATAGATCCGGCTTCTTCGGCGAGAAGGACATAAGCGTCGGCGCAAAGCGGCGAGATGCCGAGTGCTTTACGGGCGAGCGCGATCCGGGAACGGGAGGTGTTCGCTCCCATGCCTCGTACATCACGTCCTGCGCTTTCGCCGTCGCGTCGTCACCGCGGCGTCCGGCGATCGCCGCCAGGAAACTCTCCATCGCGCGCCTGTCCGGCAACGCTGCGGGGGCGCTGGCCTTCGTCGAGGTTTTGAGGACAGCTTTCGAGCGCCGCTTTTTCGAGATTGGCATTCCTTGCTCCTCCACTCCGTCCCGATTTTCGTATCGCCCCTGAGCTATGGACTGACCATCCGATGCTGGGCGACAATCCGTGACACGGTCGGCTGGCTGATGTTGTAGAGGCGCGCCATCTCGGCGCCGGATTTCCTGCCGGTGATGACGCTCTCGGCGATTTCTCGCCGTTTGGCGGCGTCGAGCTTCTTACGTCGACCGCCGACGCGTCCCTCGGCCCGGGCGGTGGCGATGCCAGCCGAGGTTCGCTCCCGGATCATGGCGCGCTCGAACTCTGCGAACGAGCCGATCATCTGCATCATCATGCGGCCGGCCGGGGTGGTGGTGTCGATGTTCTCTGTGATCGACTGAAAACCGGCACCAGCCAGAGCGATTCGCTCCATGATGTGCAGCACGTCCTTCAGCGAGCGGGACAGGCGGTCGAGCTTCCAGACTACGACCGTGTCTCCTTCGCGGAGGTGGTCCAGCATACGGTGCAGCTCGGGCCGGTCCCAACGGCCTCCCGACGCCACCTCCTCGAACAAGCGCCGGCAGCCAGCGGCTCTGAGCGCCTTGGCCTGCAAGACGTTATTCTGCTCGTCGCCCTTGGACACGCGGGCATAGCCGAGCCGCACGCTGTCGTTGGCGGACTCGCCGTCTTTCACAAACGAGCGTTTGAGCATGCAACCTCGGACCACGGCAGGTCCTGGCAATTCTGCATTCAATATCCTCTTTCAGAATTGCTCCCAAAGGCAATCGCTTTATGAACGGCCTCCCTTCCGCCACCAACCTGAGGCCGTTATGCCCCGCCGCACTCTGCTGTCGACTGAGCAACGCACGCGCCTGTTCGCCATCCCGATCGATCCCGCCGACATGGCGAGGCACTACGTGCTCAACACCGAAGACCTGACCGTCATCCGAGCGAAGCGGCGCACCGTCAATCGGCTCGGGTTCGCCATCCAGCTATGCCTCCTCCGGTATCCGGGCCAAGGTCTGGGACCTGACGAGCACCCGCCAGAGGCGATGATTGTCTTTGTGGCTCACCAGCTGGGAGTATCGCCAGCCACATTTGCCGACTACGCGCTCCGGGATCAGACCCGCAGGGAGCACGCGGTCGAGCTGCAACAGCATCTCCGCCTGCGGAACTTTAGGCTGGCCGACTGGCGGGCCTGCCTGCAAGTGGGCACGAACGCCGCATGGGCCACCGATCGCGGTGAGCCGATCGTCCAGGCAATGCTCGACCACCTGCGGGCTGCCAACGTGCTCCTGCCCGCAGCTGCGGTGCTGGAGCGGATCGGATTGGCGGCTCGGGTGCGTGCTCGCAGGAAGGCCTTTGAGGCCTTGGCGGACGGTCTGACCGACGCCGAGCGGGGTGCCCTCGAAACCTTGCTGACGGTCGATTCGGAGGTGCGACGCTCTCGCTTTGCCTGGGTGCGAGATTATTCGGAGTCGCCGGCGCCCTCCAATATCATCGCTCTTCTCGACCGGCTCGAATACGCACGTGGGCTTGGGATCGGTCCCAAGGGCGCGGGACGTATCCATGCCGCCCGCCTCAATCGATTGGTCGACGAAGGCGCGATCATGACCGTGCAGCACATCGCCGATCTCGAGCCGGCGCGGCGGATTGCCATCCTTGTGGCCCAAGTCTCCAGCCAGGAGACCCGACTAGCGGACGCGACGTTCGCCATGTTCGAGAAGTACATGGGTTCGCTGTTTACCAAAGCCCAGAACCGGGACGAACGGCGTTTCCAGGCCACAAAGCGCGACGTCGCCAAGGCGCTGCTTCTGTTCCGCCGCACCATCGCGGCGTTGAAGCAGGCCAAAGAGACCGGAGAGGATGGTGTCGTCGTGGTTGACCGCGAGGTTGGCATGAAGCGGCTCGACGACGCTCTTCCTATCATCGGTTCGGTCGCCGATGTTGCTGACCAGGACATCCTCGTCACCGCGGCGGAGCGCTATTCGGTCCTGCGCCGGTTCAGCCCACGCTTCCTCAATGCGTTCGTTTTCCAGTCGAGCACGCCAGGGGATCCCGTCCTGGCCGCTATCGAACTGCTCAAGGCGATGGACCGCGACGGCACCCGCATCTTGCCCAAGCGACCCCCGGCGTCGTTCCTGCCTCCAAGATGGCGCAAATTGATCTTCGCAACCGGCGCAGCAGATCGCCGGCTCTACGAGACCGCCGTCCTCGCCACGCTGCGCGATCGGCTGAAGGGCAGCAACATCTGGGTAGGCGGCAGCCGCGACTACCGCGCCTTTGAAGACTATCTCCTGCCGGCGGAGGCCTTGCGAGACGTCACCATCGAAGATGAGGCCGGCCCCGAGCGCTACATTGCCGGCCGTGCTGCCGCCCTGCACGAACGCCTGAATTTCGTGGCTGCTCGGGCTGCGCGCGGCGAACTCGACGGCGTCGAGATCGAGGATGGCAAGCTCTACATCGCTCGGAGCAAGCCGACCGTCCCGGACGCGGCTCGAGACCTTGCCATTCGGTTGAATGGCATGCTGCCGCGTGCACGGATCACCGAGGTGTTGAATGATGTCGACAGGTGGACCGGATTTGCCGATCGCTTCACTTCACTCATCTGCGCACCGGCAATCCGGCCGCCGACAAACCCGCGCTGCTGGCAGGTGTCCTCGCCGATGGCACCAACCTTGGCTTGGCTCGCATGGCCGACGCGTCGCGCAGCCTCAGCTACCATCATCTGGTCAATGTGGCGCAATGGCATATCAGCGACGACAACTACGTCGCCGCCCGCGCCGCCATCATCAACCTCCATCACAGACACCCGATGGCCTCGATCTGGGATGATGGTACGACCTCATCCTCGGACGGCCAGTACTTCCGCGCTGGCGGTCGCGCCGGACCCGGTGGCGCCGTCAACGCCAAGTACGGCATCGATCCCGGCGTTGTCCTTTACACCCATGTGTCCGGCCGATACGGACCGTTCCACACCAGAGTGATCTCCGCGACGATGAGCGAGGCGCCATACGTTCTTGACGGGCTGCATCACCAGGCGCACCAGACCGACCTGCGCATCGCCGAGCACTACACCGACACCGCCGGCGCGACAGACCATGTGTTCGGCCTCTGTCATCTGCTGGGCTTCCGCTTCGCGCCCCGGATCAAGGATCTGAAGGACCGCAAGCTCTACACGATCGACAAGCCCAGCACCTATCCGTTGCTCGAACCGCTGATCGGCGACATGGTTGAGACGGTAGCGATCACCAACCAATGGACCGAACTCTTGCGTTTAAAGGCCTCCGTCCAGGCCGGCGTGGTCGTTCCCTCGGTCATCCTGCGGAAACTTGCCGCGGCGGGCAGCAGCAATTCCCTGTCGCGCGCACTGCGGGCGCTTGGACGGATCGAACGCACCCTCTTCACTCTGCAATGGTTGTCTGATCCCGACCTGCGGCAGCGCAGCCATGCCGGACTCAACAAGGGCGAGGCCAGCAATTCTCTGCGTCGCGCGGTTTTCTTTCATCGTCAGGGCGAGATCCGAGACCGCACCTTCGAGAACCAGAGCTTCCGTGCGTCCGGCTTGAGCCTCATCACCGCCGCCATCGTCCACTGGAACACCGTCTACCTCGATCGTGCCGTTCAGCACCTGAGCGCTCAGGGCGTCACCATCCCCGATGATCTCCTCGCTCACGTCGCTCCTCTCGGTTGGGAGCACATCGCCCTGACCGGCGATTATGTCTGGACCGACGGCAATGCCATCAACGGGTTTCGGCCCCTACGCGATGTTCCTTCTACGTTCCTGACCCGAGCCGCTTAGCGTGCAGTTTTTAACAAATCGTCCGGTAACCCCATCTTCGGGAAATCGCGCGTATTGCTTGTAAAACGCAAGCTGGACGGCGAGGCCGAGTTTGCCGGCGTCGGGTTTACCCGGCAGCAGCACAAGCTCCTCAGATCCAAGCGACCAGCGCTCCGCCAGCTCCTCGGATGACCACAAACGTTGCATCGCTCCCCCCGGATCGGTCCCTGCGAGGAGAGCTTACCAACGCGGGCCCCTAGATGGCCAAAACGCACAGCTTCGTGGTCACTGGGCCTAAATGCAGTTCCTTGTTCGACGCGCTGCAGGCGTGTCGTAATTTGGGACGTTCCTCGTCCCGACAGGTTCAGAAGATCGCCACGCGCAGGGCGGGTCAAAAGCCCCGATGTAATCGGGGGGGAACGGAGCCACGCGCAGCGTTAGCGAGCATGGCGAGTACCCACCTTTTGACGCGACCGAGCATGGTGATA
>JBJMQW010000153.1:0-6169 GCA_045802495.1 Allostellaceae bacterium
GCCTTCATCATGAAGAACGCCAGCTCGGTCGTTGTCGTGCCGGGCTACGGCATGGCGGTCGCGCAGGCCCAGCACGCGTTGCGCGAGATGGCTGACATGCTGAAGAAGGAGGGCGTCAGCGTGCGCTATGCGATCCACCCGGTCGCGGGGCGCATGCCCGGACACATGAATGTGCTCCTCGCCGAGGCCAATGTCCCGTATGACGAGGTCTTCGAATTGGACGAGATCAACCGGGATCTCGCCTCGACCGACGTCGCCTTTGTGATCGGCGCTAATGACGTCACTAACCCGGCCGCCAAGACCGATCCCACCTCGCCGATCTACGGCATGCCGATCCTCGACGTCGAACGCGCCCGCACCGTGCTCTTCGTCAAGCGCTCGATGGCCTCGGGCTATGCCGGCGTCGAGAACGAACTCTTCTACCGCGACAACACGATGATGCTGTTCGGCGACGCCAAGAAAATGACCGAGGAAATCGTCAAGGCGCTCGAGTAGTCGGCCCGGGTCAAGACCCGCCGAGCGCGGAGAAGTCGCACTCGCATAGGGAGGGTTTCAAGATGTCGCTAGAACCAGAAGGATGGCATATGGACGCCGACCCGCCATCGTGGGATCCGGCAGCCAAAACGTTTTCGTTTTTCTTACACAAGCCGGGTCGTGAGCGCGTGTTATGCATCCTCGAACTGGATGCGCTGGAGAATGCAGCTCAGTCGAGTGATCTTTCCGAACCGGCGCTGGGCCGAATATTTGACGCGCACCGGCTCATGATAGAACTCCGCGCTGCTCAGAAGCTGAACGCGGGACTGCTCGATGCCAACGGCTCCGTGTGGCTCGGCGCGGACGATATCTGAATCGCGGGAGCGCTGAGATCACCAGCCGACACCATCCTTGGGCCAGTCGCGTGCCACGGTTTCGATTCCTCCACTGCCCTGCGCTAGTGTGCTGGTGTCTTCAGCATAACCGGCCGTTCGGGCTTTATGACCCATGCCGAGTCGGAGAAGGGGACTCGCCTGTTCGCCAAGGAGGTGCAGCCGCGCCTCCAACCGGCCAGGTTGGCTGACCAAGGCGGGGGTTAGCCGACCGGGGAAAATCCTCGTCCCAGAATCCGCGGACTTCGCGGCGCCTGGCGCTGCGCCGAGCCCTCTCGGCGGCAGCAATTCTCGTTTTGGGCCAGTCTGTCCTCCCTTGCCTCGCTCCGCTCTACGCCCTCTCCTGCGCTGCGCGAAAAGGGTGGGCCAAAGCCAAAACAAGATTGTCGCCCCTGGGGATGCGGAGTTCGACCAGCCTTCCTTCCGGAGGCAGGGCCCATACGCACTCCCATCTTCACACTACATTGCGGGCCCTGTCGCCCCGCGGCGGCCCCATCAGGGCCGGCTGGAACAGAACCGCGGCGGCCAGCGTGCAGAGCAGCGCCAAAGCCATCAGCTTGCCCATGCTCGACATGCCTGGCTGGTTGGAGAGCCAAAGGCTCCCGAACGCGGTCACGGTCGTCAGCGCGCTGAAAAACACGGCGCGTGTCAGGGTTGACTGCAGCAGGTTGGTCCGGCCGGCTCGCCAGGCCATGATGTAATAGATCTTGAACGCCACCCCGACGCCGAGCAGCAGCGGCAGCGCGATGACGTTGGCGAAATTCAGCGGCTCGCCAAGCAATACCATGAGCTCCAAGGTGACGGCGCCGGCGACGATCAGGGGTACGAGAGTCAGCAGCACGTCGCCGAAGTGCCGCAGGGTGATCCACAGCATGACGGCGATGACGAGAACCGCCAAGGCGGCCGCCTCGATGAAGGCCCGAACCACCGTATGCTCCGCCTCGGTGAGCCACACCGGTGTGCCGGTGGCGTCCGGCGCAATTGCGAGCACGGCGGCGGCGAACTGCCGCAACGTAGCGGTGTCGTTCGGGTCCCCCTTTGGCAGCACCTCGATGCGCGCGCGGCCGTCCGTAGCCACCCAGTCGCGCGCGAGCTCCGGCGGCACCGACTGCACGGTTACGGGCTCCGGCCGGAGCATGTTGCGGAGGCGGTCGAGGTCGAGCCTGAGCGGCGCGATCAGGGCATCGCGCGCCTTGTCACGCATCGCTGCGTCCGCATTGGCAAGGCGGTCGAGGAGGCCTGATAACCGGGAGGCCGCGGCGCCGCCATCCCCTTCCGCGGTGGCGAGGCGCCGCAGCTCCGTTACCGCCGCACGGATCGCGTGGATGGTCTCCTGATCAGACGGCGCCGGGCGCGTCGCCGAAGGATTGAGCGTCGGGCCAAGCGCCGCGGCCGCCCTCTGGATCAGGGGTAGCTTCCGGTCCTGGTCGCTCGGCACCAGGTTTTGGATCGACCGCGTTTCCGAAACCTCGGCGAGGCCGGCGGCACGCTTGGTGATCCGGTCGATCTCGGCGACTGAGGGCGCGACGATGTTGACCGCGCTGATCCCCAGTTCCGGGACCTTGATCAACTCGCGGTAGGTGCTGACCGCCTCGCCATACGGGTCCTGCAGGTGGATCGGATCGAAATCGAAGCGCATTCGCGACAGCAGAGGCGTGCCGGCCAGTACTACGATGATGGTTCCCGCGACCACGGCAATGCGGTGCCGGGCCAGGAATCGGTCGGCCGGCGCGAGCGCGACAAAGCCCATCCGTTCCGGCTCTCCCGGCGGACCGAGGACGGTCAGCAGAGCTGGCAGCAGCGTGATGGTGGTAACGAACGCGGCCATCATGCCGAAGCCGGCGATCAGGCCGAGTTCGGCGATGCCGCGGTAGGCGGTCGGCACGAACGAGAAGAACCCGATCATCGTGCCGGCCGCAGCCAGCGCGAGGGGCCCTCCGGCCCGCTCTGCGGCACCCCGCAGCGCCGCGCGAACCTCGTCCCGCTCGTGGCGCTCGGTCCGGTAGCGCACGGTGAACTGGATGCAGAAATCGGCCGCGAGGCCGATGAAGAGAATCCCGGAGGCGACCGAGATCAGGTTGAATGCGCCCACCATCAGCAGGCCCGCGGCCGCAGTCACGAGAAGGCCGACGCACAAGCTCACAAACACGGCGAGGTTGATTTGGGGAGAGCGCAGCGCCAGCCAGAGGATGACCAGCACCGCGAGCACGGTTCCGGCGAGATTGGGCAACATCCCCTTACCGAGCGTCACGAACTGCTCGTCGTTGATCGCAACCTGCCCGGTCAGCCGCACTGTTGTGCCAAACGTTGGGCCGAGCTTCAGCTCATCCGCCGCCTGCCTGATCGCGTCTATCGCCGCGCGGCCGGGCTCCAGGGCGCTGTAATCGAGTTTTGGCTCGATCTGGATGAACGCCCGCAGCTCGTCTGGCGCCGCGGGCTTGCCGTTCATCAGCACGCGCCATGAGAAGCTGGGAAACCGGCCGGCGAACAAATCGTCCAGCGTGTCAGACAGCATATTCATCGGCCCGGCGAGCGCGTCTGGCGGCATGCGGCGGGCCTGCCCGGCCCCAATACCAATCGTGAGAGCGTGCATCACGCCACGGAGGCTCGGATCCGCGGCGAGCACCTCGATCAAAGGTTTGGCCGCGGCGAGCCGGCCCGCGGTGTCCGTCAGCTGATCGACGGGAAGAAAGAGCAACGCGCTGCGCTGCAGGAACTCGCTGCCTTGCGGCCGGCGGACCGACAAAAAGCGGTCATGGCGTGTGCGAAGTTCCGCCGCTAGCCGGTCGGCCCCCATCTCCACGAGCTCCGTCGTCGGACCTTGCACAACGACGAGGATTTGATCCTGCGGGAACGCCTCCCTGTAGGCCAGCTCGTGCTGGCGCCATGGCAGATCCTTTGGCATGAGCTCGTCGGTGTCGGTGGTGATGGCGAAATGCGTCGCCGTATAGAGCGCGGAACCGATCGTCAGCACCGCCGCGATGATTATGACTTGCCATGGATGGCGCGTGCAGAAGCCGACTATCCGTAGGACAGCCGATGTCAGCATGTCGTCTATTCCCAGCGGTCGGGTGTTTCCATCCGACTTTCTTCGGACGGGAACGCAGGTGAGCTCACAATCTTTAACACCTCTGACGGGCAAATCGTTGCAAAGCCTCGGCCAGAGTAGGATTCGGAAGTCCCGGACCCCGGTGTGCGAGAGGCGCTCCTCGCAGGGTTTCCGCGTCAGGCGGCAACGGTGAAACCGAGGCGCTCGACGAGTTCTGTAAAGAAGGTCGATGCGGCGGCGGCGTTCTGGCTGCTTCTGCTCGCGTCGCTGACCCTAGGCTTTCTGCTGATCGTGCCGATCGGCGGCGCCGATATGCCGGTCGTGATCTCGATGCTGAACTCCTATTCGGGCTGGGCGGCGGCCGGGATCGGCTTCACCTTGTCGAACAGCTTGCTGATCATCACCGGCGCGCTCGTCGGCTCCTCCGGCGCGATCCTCAGCTACATCATGTGCAAGGGCATGAACCGCTCTATCTTCAATGTGATCGTGGGCGGGTTCGGCACCGAAGGCGGCGCGCCGGCGGCAGGCGCCGGAGCCCTCGACCGCTCGGTCAAATCAGGCAGCGCCGAGGACGCCGCCTTCATCATGAAGAACGCCAGCTCGGTCGTTGTCGTGCCGGGCTACGGCATGGCGGTCGCGCAGGCGCAGCACGCGCTGCGCGAGATGGCGGACATGCTGAAGAAAGAAGGGGTCAGCGTGCGCTATGCGATCCACCCGGTCGCCGGACGCATGCCGGGCCACATGAATGTGCTGCTCGCCGAGGCCAATGTTTCCTATGACGAGGTCTTCGAATTGGACGAGATCAACCGCGATTTCGCCTCGACCGATGTCGCCTTTGTGATCGGCGCCAACGACGTCACCAACCCGGCCGCCAAGACCGATCCTACCTCGCCGATCTACGGCATGCCGATCCTCGATGTCGAACGCGCCCGCACCGTGCTCTTCGTCAAGCGCTCGATGGCCTCGGGCTACGCCGGCGTCGAGAACGAGCTGTTCTACCGCGACAACACGATGATGCTGTTCGGCGACGCAAAAAAAATGACCGAGGAAATCGTTAAGGCGCTGGAGTAAATCACCTTCACCTCGACCGTTCCGTTGCGCTCGCCTCAGTGATAGCCAAATAGGCAAACCAGCCCGAGAAAACCGTCGGGTACCGCAGCTCTTGATTGAAAACAGGCTGACATTTTGATCGGCACCGACAAGTGCAGCCCGATACCCTGAGTTCCATTGAGCGCAACTGGCCTATTTCATCCGGTCGGCGATCTTGGCGAGGGCGGCACGGGCGCATTCCTCATCGAACTGGCCGCCCGGCGCGCCGCTGACACCAACCCCGCCGATGATATTGCCGCCGGCCATGATCGCTACCCCGCCGACCGCGTAGGTGACGTTGGGCAATGGCGTCTGCGGCACCGTCGTAGCGGGGTTCTTGGCCATCCGCTCGGCGACGACCTTGGTGCTATCTTCCTTGCGCGCGAGGGTCAGCGACGCTGACGAATAGGCCTTGTAGAAGGCGTTGTCGAGCGTGTGAATCGGCGCGCCGTTGCCGCGCAACACGGCCTGGCGGACACCGTCGAGATCGACCACCACCGCGGTCACAGCATAGTTTTTCTTGGCGCACTCCGCGACCGATTCGCCGACCAGCTCGTTGGCGAGGCCGGCCGACAGTTTCTGATTCGTTACCAGCCCCTGCGCCTGGGCCGAAGCGAACGCGACGCATCCCAGTACCGCGGCCCACGCCGCCGTCGAAATCCGTGCCATGCGCATCCTCCCGCCGTGTTGATTGTGGTAGCCGCCACGATAGGCGTTGAGAAAGGAGAGCGCCGTTCATTTTTCCGCGAGCCGACAGCTATTGAGGGGGTGACCGCTCAAGATGACGCGGGCCGTGCAGACCGCCTTTCGGACAGGGGCTCGCAGAGGAGATCGGCCGCGCTGCCACGGCAACGGCCAGCGAGAGCCGCGCCATTTATGCTCCTCCACCCGCTACAGTGTTTGCATGACCCGCCGCGTTGGCGGCGGCGTAAGCCAGAATGCGCTCACGGATGAGAGCCTTATAAGTCTCCACCGGCATATCTCGGTCGTCCACACTGGCTATAGCGCGCGAGGCAGACACCAGTACCGGACCTGTCTTGGTTGCAAGCGCGGACAGCGCGGTCACGTTGCCCCCCTGGGGGCCGAGCCCGGGTGCGAGGAGTGTCGATCTCGGCATTAGCCGCCTGAGGCGGGCTGCCTGATCGGGGTAGGTTGCTCCGACCAC
>JBJMQW010000154.1:0-12888 GCA_045802495.1 Allostellaceae bacterium
GCACACCTTTGTCAAACAGGTTGACCAATTGGCAGATCTTGACGTCGAGCGACGCGGCGCCGTCGGTGACCGCCCTCACGGCGGCCTGCATGCGCTTGACATAACCGCCGTGGTCGGCCCCCCAAACATCGATCAGCTTATGAAACCCACGGCGGAACTTGTCGCGATGATAGGCGATGTCGGCGGCGAAATAGGTCCAAGAACCGTCCGATTTCTTGAGCGGGCGGTCGACGTCATCGCCGTAGTGGGTGGCGCGGAACAAAGTCTGCTCGCGCGGCTCCCAATCATCCGGAAGCTTGCCTTTGGGCGCTTCCAGCACGCCGGTGTAGATCAGCCCCCTCTCCTCGAGCGCCGCAAGGCATTGGTCGATAGCGCCGCCCTCGGCTAGCTGGCGCTCGGAGACGAAAAGGTCGTGAGTAATGCCGAGCGCGTCCAGATCGGCGCGAATCAGCGCCATCATCTGCTCGACCGCGAAGTCGCGAACGGGCTGAAGCCATTCCGCCTCGGGTCGGGCGAGCCATTTGCGCCCGTCGCGTTCGGCGAGGCGCCGGCCGGTTTCGGTGAGATATTCCCCGGGGTAGAGGCCTTCGGGGATAGGCCCGATCTCCTCGCCCAGGGCCTCGCGGTAGCGCAGATAGGCCGAGCGCGCCAGGATGTCGACCTGGGCTCCCGCATCGTTGACGTAATACTCGCGCTGAACGCTGTAGCCGGCCTTGGCGAGCAAGCCTGCCAGCGCATCGCCGACCACGGCGCCGCGACCGTGCCCGACATGCATAGGGCCGGTAGGATTGGCGGATACGAATTCCACATTGACGGGCTCGCCGCCACCCACCGCCGAATCGCCAAACGCGGCGCCCGCACGCAAAATGTCCCGCAATTGCGCGTGCCAGACCTCGGAGGCCAGCCTGACATTGATGAAGCCCGGCCTTGCCAGGCTGACGGTATACCCGGAGCCCCGGTAATCGCCCGAGATGAGTTCGCGTCCCGCGACAGCGCCGCTGATCCTCTCGGCGAGCGCCATCGGGTTCTCCTTGACGGCGGCGGCGAGCACCATCGCCGCGTTCGTCGACAGGTCGCCATGCGCCGGGTCGCGCGGCGGCTCTACTGCAATCCGGCCGAAATCGAGCCCGGAGGGCAATCCGCCATTGGCGGCCAGATCATCCAGTGCAGCCAGCACCAGAGAGCGAAAATCATTGAAGATGTTGGTCATCTGTCTTTGGTCAATCGTCATCACCGGGCGTGACCCGTTGATCCAAGTCTCTTTCTGCGGAAGCGGCGGCGGGCACGCGGATGGCCGGATCAAGTCCGGCCATGACGGCTCGGGATCGTCTGCATATGGGTATTAAATCTGGCACTGTTGCATCCAGGTCTGAGCAGAACAGCCGTAGGACAATCCTCTTGATCGCGCAGTGGGCGGATATGTGCCACAAACTATGCAACCGTCACGTCGGGGCGTAGGTGTCGAACAGCCGATGGTGCTCGTCGAGCGCAAACCGGTCGGTCATGCCGGCCAAATAATCGGCGGCGACCCGGGCGGTTCTCGGATCGTCTGGCCCGGCGGCGAGGTCTTGCCATTCGCGCGGCAGGCATTGGGGCTCGGCGAGATAAAGAGTGAACAGGTCACGGACGACCCGGCGCGCTTTGGACCCCATGCGATTAACCCGGTGGTGGCGATACATCCTCTCCAAGAGAAAATCCTTGAGCGCGCGATCGTTGCGCCGCATTTCAGGCGAAAAATCAATGACGGGCATGGGGAGGGCCCTCACCGCGTCGGCCGAGCCGACCCCGCTTTCGGCGAGGCGCTTGTGAGCTTCGCCAATGAGATCGCCGACCATGCGGTCGATCAGACGGCGGATCGCTTCATGAATCAGCCGCGGTTCTTCGAGCGCCGGATAATGCGCGGCGACCTCGCCAAAAACCGGACCGACCAGGGGAACCCCGGCGAGATCAGCGACGGCAAACAAACCGGCACGCAGCCCGTCGTCGATGTCGTGATTGTTATAGGCGATGTCATCGGCGAGGGCGGCGACCTGCGCCTCGGCACTCGGGAAGGTATCCAGCTCGAGCGGATGTCGCCGGTCATATTCGGCTATCGTCGGCGGGACCGGACGGTCGATGCTGCCGCCGCGCAACGGGCCGTTGTGTTTGATGGTGCCTTCGAGCGTCTCCCAGGTCAGGTTGAGCCCGTCGAACTCGGCATAGCGCCGCTCCAGGCGGGTGAGAATACGCAGCGTCTGGTCGTTGTGGGAGAAGCCGCCGAACCGTGCCATCTCGGCGTTGAGCGCGTCTTCGCCGGCATGACCAAACGGTGTGTGGCCGAGATCGTGAGCCAGCGCCAAGGTTTCCGCCAGATCCTCGTCGAGTCCGAGGGCGCGGCTGATCGTCCGCGCGATCTGTGCCACTTCGAGGCTGTGGGTCAGCCGGGTGCGATAATGGTCGCCCTCGTGATAGACAAAGACTTGGGTTTTGTGGGTCAGCCGGCGGAAGGCCGTCGAATGAATGATGCGGTCCCGATCCCGCTGAAACGGCGACCGCATCGAATGCTCGGGCTCCGGATAGAGCCGCCCGCGGCTTTCCGCCGGCTTCGACGCATACGGTGCGGGGCCGACCGGTCGGGCCATGTTCCGAGCCTACGCCGCCCGGCCGCCCGCGTCCACCTCTGGCACAACGCCAAGGGCGATTCCCCTCTGCCGCGATGCGGCGTCGATTCGACGGCAGATCCCTTTTTTCCCGATCGGGCTTTTATCGGGTAGCGACTGCGTCCAAGGCGGCGCCCGCCGCGCTCAAGCCACCGACAATTCGGACACCGGGACTTTCTCCCCCGCGTCTCCGGGCTGAAGACGAGCGAAAGCCCAGAGCGCGGCTCTAGGCAAGTCTCGACCAACCCAATGCTTCGCCTCAGTTTAAGGGTAGCGATGTCAAATCGCCTGACTATTTTCAATCGGCTGCGGAAGCCGCGTCCTTGGTTCAGGCGACGATGAGATCGGGGACGAGTTCTTTCCCCCGGGTCTCCGGGCTGACGGCCATCGCAAGGATCAGGCTGACGCAAGCGACCGTCGTCCCGATCAGCATCGGGATCGCGAACCCGAGCTGCCAGCTGGTCGCGAGATAGGCCAGGACAGGTGCTACGAGACCGCCGAAGATCGCGCCCTGGTGGTAGACGAAGCCGCCGGCGGTCGCCCGCACCTCGGTCGGGAAGCGTTCGGCCAGGTAGGCCGGATACTGAGCGTGCATGCCGCCCGCGCCGAACGCTCCCTGCAAAGTGAAGAAGATGACGATCATCGTGTAGTCCGTCGTCAGCAGATAAAGCGGCGCCACCGGGATGGTCAGGATTGCCGGCAGCATGATCGCCCAGCGGCGGCCGACGCGGTCGGCGAACCAACCCCAGAGCGACCCCGACACAAAGAACATCAGACTCTGCAATAAGACCGGCAACGCCACATGACCGGGGGTCAGGTGCAGGTCCCGCTGCAGATAGGTCGGGAACAACCCGGCGATCGAATAACCGACCACAAAAGCGCTCGCCATCATCCAGCAGGCGGTCAGCGTGTTGCCGAGCAGGCCTCGCTTGAAGATGCTGAACAGCGGCGTGCGGACCTCGCGGTGCTGCGTGCGTTGCAGCCGCCGGTTCTCGAGCCACACCGGCGGTTCCTTGACGAAGACCCGAATGTAGACGAGCAACAGCGCCGGCAATACGCCGAGCGCCAGCAGGCCGCGCCAGCCGATCGAATCGTATAGCAGGCCGTAGGCGGCGCTCGACAATACCGCGCCCAGACCCCACGAGGACTGCAGCACGCCGCCCATGAAGCCGCGCGAGCGGATCGGCCAGTTCTCCATCGCCAAGGCCGCGCCGACCGGCCATTCCGCCCCCATGCCGATGCCTAACAGAGCGCGGAAAAGGAACAGGAACCAGAAAGCAGGGGAAAAGGCGGCGATGAAATTGCAGGCCGAGTACCACGCGATCGAGATCATCAGCGGCTTCTTGCGCCCCATCCGATCGGCCAGCCAGCCCGAAGCCGTGGCACCCACCAAGCGCATCCATAATGTCAGTGTGAAAACAGCCGTGACCTCGGTCAGCGGGACGCCGAACTCCTGAGAGATCGGCAGCATGATCAGCAGGAAAATTGTGAAATCGAAAGCATCGAGCGTCCAACCCAACCAGGCGGCGATCCAGGCATACCACTGGTCTTTGGTCGGCTCTTTCCACCAAGGAATGTTATTCGCGGCTTCGATTGTCGCCATGCCCCCTCCTCCCGTTTGAACCAGCCCCCTCGTGGAGCCTTGCGCGAGACTGTAGGGCCGCGATGCGGAAATGTCTTATGGTTTTTTTAACTATCGCGCGACCCGATGACACTCGATCCTTCTGCCGATCGTGCCGACTCGGTCGGTTTGTTCCGCGACCCGAGATTGGCCGCGAGGTAATCAATCTGGACCGCTGAGTGGGTTAGCCTGCATGGTAAAGGGGGTGTGATGGAGTATGTCCGGGTCCACTTCGATCCTCGCGATATTCGCTGGGTCATTGCCAATGGCAATATCATCGGCCCGACGGAAACGGAGCTGACCTTGCCGTCGAACTTTTATGTCATCACCTTGTCCGGAGGTGGATATTCCCCAGCCGACTGGTCCGGGGTCGTGACCGGCACAGTGCCGAGCAACCCCTTGCGCATCAACTTTGCCAAGATCTGAGCAGATGAGGATGCGCCCTGCGCTGCTACTTATACCGGCGCTGCTGCTGGCCGGTTGTTCAATAACGCGATTTGAGAATACGGCCTTGCAGTCCGGTCAAGCGAACCCGGAGAGGAGAAGCGTAAATCCCACAACGACAGACCGGCCGGCCATCTTGATGACCTTTTCCGGTGGCGGCTCCCGCGCTGCGGCGCTGGCCGCCTCGGTATTGGGCGAGATGGCGGCAACCCGCTATGCCGCCAGCGACGGACCCCATGTCCTGACCGAAGACGTAAAACTGATCTCCTCGGTTTCCGGCGGCAGTGTCACAGCCGCCTGGTTCGGGCTGCATCGCACCGCAGAGCATCCCGACGGCGAGCTTGACGGATTGCGCCAAGATTTCCTGGTCAGGGACAATATGAAGGAATTGGAGCTCGACGCCGTCGAGCCGATCAACTGGTTCAGGCTGACCTTTGGCGGATTTTCCCGCATCGGGGCGCTCGAATCATTGCTCGACGAGCGCCTCTTCCATCAAGCGACCCTGGCGGACCTCAATCAGCCGGGCAAGCCCTTTATCCTGCTCAATGCAACGGACATGGCGGGCGGCGAAACCTTTGCTCTGGTGCCGCGCCGGTTTGACGATGTCTGCTCAAATCACGATGTGCTTCCGGTTGCGACTGCAGTCTCTGCTTCAGCAGCATTTCCAATCCTGCTGACTCCCGTCAGCTTCCAGAATTTTTCCGTCGGCTGCGCCGGTCGGCTGCGCAATGGGGAATGGATCAAAATCGATCTCTCGAACCCGTACACCCCTTACCTCAATCTGCCGGAATATCGCGATGCGCGCTATTCCAACGATTTGCGTCACGGCCCCAATACGTTTCGCGACATCGATTACGTTTACCTCCTCGACGGCGGCCTGGCCGACAATCTCGGGACCCGCTCGCTGCGTTCGGCGCTGGTCGCGCCCTATGACGATGCCGGCGTGCTGCGGGCGATCAATGACGGCAAGATTCGCAGCCTTGTCATCGTCGTCGTCAATGCCCGCTCGGACCCGCCAAACAATGTCTACCAGCAAAGTGAACGCCCCGGTCTCATCAGCATGGTCAAGACCGTGACCTCGGTCCCGATTGACGCCAACACGGTCAATTCGCAGGTCGCGCTGTCCGGCCTGCTCGATCAGCTGGCGGCTGCGGCCGGCGGCAAAGCCGGCATGGCGAAATTCACCGGCATGAAGATCTACGGAATTACCATTGATTTCGATCTGATACCGGCCGATACACAAGCCCATCGCGACCTGCGCGATGGCGTCAAGCGTCTCCCCACGAGTTGGACATTGACGCCGACGCAACTCGAGCTCGCCGAAACCGCCGGCCGTTTTCTGTTGCGTCGCGACCCGTGCTATCACGCCTTGCTCACAGATCTCCGCGCAAGCCAATCACCGATCGCCGGCGAGACAGCCCTGCCCGCGATCCCGTGCACGACGAAAATCGATATGGAGAAGCGGGTTACCGCGCCCCGACCCTCCAGCTAAGGGGCGGGCGCTCGGCAGTGGCCTGGTGTCCTGATCGAGAAATTCCCCGCATTACCGGCGAAAGCCGGTATCCGCAGCTCGGGTGGGTCCCGGCTTTTCGCCGGGACTGCGGAAACTTTGATCCCGAGGCTTAGCATCGAGGTTAGGAAGACTTCCAGGTGCTCGCGATCGGGTTTGCGCATTTGCGGGCACTGGACGACTTGCCGCCGTATCATCGCGATCCATTCGATCGCCTGCTGATCGCGCAAGCGCTGGTCGAAGGTCTCCCGATCGCCACCGGCGATCGTCGTTTCGCCGCCTACGGCGTGCAAATCGTCTGGTAAGCGCTCATTCTGCGGCTTGCCGCTGCCGCAGGCTTAGGGTTGCCTTTTGGTCGACGGCATCGTTAGCATCGAGCGCGACGCGGTAGTCGTGCTCGGCGGTCTCGCGCGAGATCAGTCCGTCGGCGACGTCGAGCGCGACCTGCTCGGGATCGCGGTCGGCCGGGTCGCCGAAACCTCCGCCCCCCGGCAATTCGAGCCGGATGAAGTCGCCGCCGGGCACGCTCTGCCGGCCCTTCGGGCCAATCGGCTTGCCTGAAACCAGCGTTACCCTGCCCGGTGCGCCCTCGCCGCCGCCGTCGCGGCCGCGCGCCGGGTTGCCGACCCGCTCGAAATTGCACAGCATCGCGATCGGCGTGCCGTCGGCACCACCCAATTCGATGATCTGGCCGAGGCCGCCACGAAAGCGCCCTGCCCCGCCCGACCCTTCGCGGAACTCGCGGCGCCGGAAGAACACCGGCGCCACCGCCTCGGTGGCCTCGACAGGAATCGTGCGTACCCCGCTGGGGAAGGCGGTCACGTCGAGCCCGTCCTTGCCTGGCCGCGCGCCGGCGCCGCCGCAATGGAAAATCGCCGTGCTGAACGGCTTGATGTCGGGCGGCGCCCTCCCCTCCTCCGCGCCGAGTTCGTCAAGCACATCGGCGCCGCCATAGATCTGCGGGATCCACAGCGACGATGCCCCCTCGGCCGGTACCCCGCCCTCCATGACCTGATGCAGACAGCCGAAGACGACATCCGGCAGCATATGCCCCACCGTGTGGCGGGCGGCGACCGCGCGCGGCCGTTTGGCGTTCAACAAGCAACCCTCGGGCGCGCTGACAGTGATCGGGGCGAGCGAGCCGGCATTGTTCGGCACCTCGGGCGCGACTACACATTTAACCCCGAAGGCGGTGTAGGCGGTGGTGTAATTGAGCACGACATTGATGCCGAAGGCGCTCGCCGGCGAAGTGCCGGTGAAGTCGACATGGATGCCCTCGTCGCCGATTGTCATCTCGGCGGCCAAGGTCAACGGCCGGTCATACCCGTCCATCGTCAGACGATTGCGGTAGCGGCCTTTGCTGAGCTTGCCGATCGCCTCGATCGTCGCCTGGCGCGAGGTCTCGACGATGTGCTCGCCGAGCCGGTCGAGATTGGTAATGCCGAACTCCTCCATCATTTCTACAAGCCGGCGGCTGCCCTCGTCATTACAGGCAGCGAGCGCGTAAACATCGCCCTCGACCTGCAATGGCTCGCGCACATTGGCCCGGATCACGCGCAAAAGGTCCTCATTCATCCGGCCTTCGCGGGCCAGGGCCATCAGCGGGATCGACAACCCTTCCTCATAGACTTGGCGGCCGTCGGGTCCCATGCCGAGCCCGCCGATATCCACGACGTGGACCGTGCTGGCGAAGAGGCCGACCGGCTCGCCGCGCAGAAAGGTCGGGCTGACCACGGTCAGATCGTGCAGGTGACCGCAGGTGAGCCACGGATCGTTCGTGATGTAATGGTCGCCCGGGCGCATCGTCTTTAGCGGGAAAGCATCGAGGAAGTGCTTGACCGCCGCCGCCATCGAATTGACGTGACCGGGAGTTCCGGTCACAGCCTGGGCCAGCATGTTGCCGTCGCGGTCGAACACCCCGGCCGAGAGGTCGCCTGCCTCGCGCACTGTCGTCGAGAAGGCGGTGCGCACCAAGGTCTGCGCCTGCTCCTCGACGACCGCGATCAGCCTGCTCCACATGATCTGCATGTGGATTTGGGACAAAGCGGTGTTGGGTCTAGAGATCATGGCTTAAGCCTCGAGCGTTTTTGCCACGCCAGGTCCATGGCAGCATATGTTTCGTCAAGCGATGCGTGCAACAGGTCAGCCGGCGGGCCCCCTTGCCCCCAATCGGCGCAATACCCGACCCGTCGAACCGCCGGTCTCGCCGGGCCTTCACGCTTCTTTTCCGTCCGGCTAAGATCGGCGTGGCGTCAACGTCATCAAGGATGAGGAGGACCGTTCCATGGCGATCTCGATGTATCACGCCTCCGTGCCGGTATTCTTGCAGCTTCTGGGTGGCCTGAAGGGGGTCATCGAAAAGGCCGAAGCGCATGCCACGAGCAAGAAGTGGGATGAGAATACGGTGCTGAACGAGCGGCTTTATCCCGACATGTTCACGCTCGCACGGCAGGTGCGGCAGGCGAGCGAGCATGCCTTTGGGGCCGGACGGGCCGCCGGCGTCGAGGTGCCGAACCTTCCCGCCATCGACAACAGCTACGCAGAGATGAAGGCGCGGATCGACAAGACGATCGATTTCCTCAAGGGCTTAAAACCTGATCAGCTCGACGGCAGAGAGGACCAGCAGGTCACGATCACTGCCGGCGGTCAGCCCCGCACCTTCCGCGCCCAGAACTATCTCTATCACTTCGCGATGCCGAATTTTTATTTCCATACGACGACGGCCTACAACGTCCTCCGCAGTCTCGGAATTGAGATCGGCAAGCGCGACTTTATGGGCCAGATGCCCTCGTAATACCTTCTCCGTGCGTGTCTCCCTCCCCGACCTTGGGGAGGGAGGTGCGCCGCGACCGATCTCAAAACGCCGACGCGGTCAGTCTTACATCCGCATTTTTCCAAGCCGTGTCGAACTGGCGTTGTGCGGTTTCGGCGTCGACCGGCCTGCCCTGCTTTTCCAACGATCGAGCAAGGCCAAACAAGGCCCAGCCATTGTTCGGATGACGGCCGAGGTCGTCGCGATAGACCGCCTCCGCCTCTGCTGCTTTGCCGGAACTCAGCAAAATCGCGCCCAGCAGGTGGCGGTTGGGAAAAAACCAGTCTGCCGGTTCGGAATAGGCCAGCTTGTCCTCTTTTCCGACCGCCTCGCGCAACAGCGCGATGCCGCGGTCGGTGTCGCTTTCGGCAAGGGCAATACGGGCCTTCGTGGCGAGGATCGCCACCGCCAGCACGTCCTTGACCCAATTAAGGCCTGCGCTGTCGTCGTGCGCGGCGTCAGCTGCCAGTCTTTCCAGTTTGCCCAGCTCGGCTTTGGCGTCGTCGACCTTGCCCTTGGCCGCCAGCGCCGAGGCCTTTGCGTAGAGATAGGCGCCGGTCAATCCGGCAAGCTTCGGGTTCGGTACCGGCTCGGCGAGTATTTCGTCCCACATGCCGAACCGCACCATCGCGGCGTAGAGCTCTGCGGTATACCAATCGGTACCCGGCATCATCATCAGCATTTCGTCTGGAACCAGCGCGCGCGACTGGCGGACAGCCTCCATCGTCTCCGCCTGACGGCCCTCCATCGCTGCGGAAAACGCCAGAAATTGATAATTGTGAGCGGTGTACATGACGTAATAGTCGAGCGGCTTCGTCAGCGCGAAATAGGCGAGGTCTGCCGCGACGCCCTTGCGGTTGGCCTCGGCGGCGCTCTCGTAGCGCCCGACGCGCTGCATGATGTGGGCCGGCATGTGTTCGAGATGTCCGGCCGCCGGCATCATCCCAGGAAGCCGCTCCGCCGATGGAACCGCCTTTCCCGGGTTGGGAGAAGCCTCGACCGCATGGATGTAATAGTGATTGGCGCCCGGATGCTGCGGGTCCATCGCCAGCACGTGCTCGAGCAGCGCAACGATCTCATCGGTTCCCGGCGCCGGGACGCCGTCCAGGGTCCACAATTTCCAGGCGTTGATGTTCATCATCGCCTCGGCCGTCAGCGTCTGCACATCGCGGTCGTCGGGAAAGCGCTGAGCGACCGTCTTCATGGCTTGCGCATAGGCGACCAGCACCGGCCCTTCATTTGACGGGTCGAGGGGCTGTGCATTCGGGTATCGTTCGGCGAGCGCACCGATCAGCGCTTGCTCCACCGGCGTCGTCGTTGCCGCATGCTGCTGCGCCAGTTGCAGCGCCTGCCAGGCGACAGCCGCGCGCGGCGGCGCCATAATCGGCAGATTGTAGTTCGGCCCGACGGTCAGCGAGACGCCCCAGTAGCACATCGCGCATTGCGGATCGAGCTCCGCAGCTTTGGCGAAGGAGCGGGTAGCCTCGTCATGGTTGAAGGCCCAAAGAAATCGCATGCCCTGGTCGAAATAGCCCTGCGCTGCTGGCGAGCCGGTGGTGACCGTGCGGTGAAAATTGCCCAACCCTTCAAACGGCCGAGCCCCTTCGGCCCATTGCGTTAGCGTCAACGGCAATCCACCCGGCCCTTGGGGCTGGGACGCGCAGACGGCGGCCTTGTCGGCCGGCGCGGGATCCCCGTTCGAGCCAATGCTCACCAGGCAAACGGCCGTGATCAGCGAGACACCCAAAAGCTTATGCATCACCCTCCCACCTCCTATTACCGGGCCCTTTGTGCACCGCGGCGAGAAACTGCTCGAGCTTGCGGTACTGTCCGTCGCGGCTGAGTCCCGGCCGCACCGAGGGATCGAGCATCTTCAGGCGGCCTGTCACCCCATAGTATTGGCGACGGAAAAACTCGCGGAGCGCACCTGCCGCACCCGCGCGCCGAACCGGAACCGGCGCCCTGCCCTCGGCCGCCGCGCCGGGCCTATGAGAGCCGCGCCGCCTAGGCAAGGCGGCGAGCCAATCCCTGCGTTCCCGGTATTCCGTATAGATTACCCGCTCCCCTGCGATCTCGAGCGGTAAACTGCGGTCATCGCCGAGGTCTGTCGTCAACACGCGCACGTCATGGCCATGACGATCGAGATACCGCGCGAGCTTGCCGAGACGGATTGCGCCGATGACATTGGCCGGCGGAAACCAAAAGCCAATAATCAGGATCTTCATGTCAGGCAGCCGCGCGTTAATTCATTAAAAACCGCGGTGCGGGCGCGCCTCTTTTGTCTACCTCTGATTCCAAGTGAAGGCGGACGACATCGCAAAATTCCAGACGGAACCGACGATGGCGCCTGCCACACCCGCCATCCACCAGGCATGGTGGGAGGTAAAGACGTATGACGCGATCCCGATATTCGCGACGGCGCCAAGGCCGCAGATCAGATAAAACGTTGCGAGACCGCGCAGCAGGGCGAGGCCGTGCAGTCTTCGGTCACGATAGGTGAATTGGTTGTTCAAAAAGAAATTGGAGGTCATCGCCAGTACTGTAGCGGCGGTCTGCGCCACACCAAACTCGGCCCCGAGCACATTCAGCGTGACCCACAGCGCGGCCAAATGGATCACCAGCCCGAGACCGCCGATCAGCGCAAACAGAGCAAACCGCACGGGAATGATATGGCCAACCAGCTTATCCGCCAGCAACGTCCCGTATTCCCATACGATTAGCGTATCGAGCTTGCTCTCGCCGCGCAGTCGCGCCCGAAAACTGTAAGGGATCTCGCTTACGCGGAGGCGCTCGGGCGAGGATGCAAGCAGGTCAAGGAGAACTTTGAAGCCCTGCCCCGACATCCTGCGCATCGCACCTTCGAAGGCCTCGCGCCGGCACATGAAGAACCCACTCAACGGGTCCGTAATATCGGATTTGCATACAATTCGTGCCAACCGCGTGGCGAGCCGGCTAAAGCGGGCGCGGCTGCGGTCCCAATCGCCGACGCTGCCGCCGGCTAGATAGCGGCTGCCAACGACCAGATCGGATTGGCCGCTTTCCAATTGCTTCAGCATTTGCGGCAAGAGCCGCTCATCATGTTGAAGGTCTGCGTCCATGACGGCGATATAGGGGGACGCCGAGGCGAGCACGCCTTCGATACAAGCGGTAGCAAGGCCGCGGCGCCCAATACGCTGGAGGCAGCGCACACGTGGATTGCGGCGCGCGAGGGCCCTCGCATGTGCTGCCGTGCCATCCCACGAATCGTCATCGACGAATATCACCTCCCACCTAACGCCCGACAGGGCTTGAGCAAGTTGTGCCAGTAACGGTTCGAGATTGTCGCGCTCATTGAGGGTGGGAATAATAACGCTCAGGATCGTCGTTGCGAGCGCTGGCGCAGCGCTCGCGTTGTGGTCCAACGCCGTTGCCCCCGTCAAATCCTGCCTCCGATACCGGTGTTCTTCCGGGGCCGAGCCCATATCGATGCCCGGGCTTGCCGATCCATCGGTCGGCGTCTCTGAGCGCGGCTGAAAAAAACAAGATTTGTCCGCATCCCGCTCACTCGCGTCATCCAAAATAAGCAATTATGAAACAATAAACCTTAACCCTTCCGCCCTGCTTCTTACAACAACCGCTTGTGTTAAATTCGTGGTCGTAATGTAAAACAAGTTTTATCCTACCGACACAGAGCTGTCTTACCGCTGATGCTCAGTGCTGTCACCGGTTCGCTCGCCTCTCGCTGTTGGATCGCGGACAATCAGGCATAACAGACGATCCGGCGGTCATCAAGAGAGGCAATCCTCGGTGGCGCTCGCTGGTCCGCTTCGCTAAAAGCGAATATCAATAAAAAGAGAATACGAAAGATCACCAGGGATCATCC